>DASTBI010000110.1 GCA_035712145.1 Candidatus Eisenbacteria bacterium
CCGTCCCACGTGATCTTGTGCGCCCCCGCGGAAAGCGTCGCGGCGCCGAGGTCCGCCACCGCGCGGCCGTCGACCCCGTAGACCGCCATGCGGACGCGCGCCGCGGCCGGCAGCGCGAAGGACAGGTGGACGCGGTCGACGAACGGATCGGGCCACGCATGCGCCTGGAGCGTCGCCGACCTCTCGTTGGGCACCGCCAGCACGGTTCCGCCGGAGCTGACGTGGGAGGCGTAGACGTCCTCATGGGTGCCGCTTCGCAAGTCCTGCCAGCTGATCCAGGCGCCGCCTCCGCCGTCGATGGCGATCGTCGGAAAGTCCTGACTGTTCGACGCCGTGCTCACCGGCACACCGTCCAAGGTCCACAGCGACGCTCCATTGCCGTCGATTCGCTGGGCGTAGATGTCCCAGCCGGAGGCGCCGTTGCGGGCGTCGTACCAAGCGATGATTCCGCCTCCCGCGCCGTCGGAAACCATCCTGGGCGCTCGCTGATCGTCCGTCGCCGTGCAGAACGGCGAGCCGTTGACCATCCACTGCGTCGCTCCCTCCTGGTTCAACTTCTGGGCATAGAGGTTGAAGTTCGTCGGGGCGCGGCTGTCCTCCCAGGCGACGATCGCTCCGCCGGCGCCATCGCCGATCACCGTCGGCGCCCTTCCCGTGGTGGAGAGGGAGAAGCCACCGGACGCCGGATTCCAGATCCGGTCGCCGCTCGAGTTGACGCATTGGATGAAGGCGCCACCGCCGGACCACGCGATGATCGCCCCGCCCGCTCCGTCGGAGGCCATGCTCGGCGGCATGTTGTTCCCCGTGCTCGCCAGGATCACCGGCTGCCACACCTCGGCGCCGGCGCTGTTGAGCCTTCGCGCGCGCACGCCGGGGTTGATCCAGGCGAAGATGGCCCCGCCCACCCCGTCCGAGAGGATCGCGGGATTCCCCTCGCTGTTCATGTTGGTCGCGGCGACCGCGATTCCCTGCGAACCCCACTGCAGCGCTCCGCTCGAGTTCAGCTTCTGCGCGTAGACATCGGAGGTGCCGCCGGAACCCAGGTCCGAGCGCCACGCGACGAAAGCGCCGCCCGTGCCGCCGAGGTCGGGCGCGATCGCCAGATGGCGAGTCGCCGAGAGATTGTTCGTGAGCTGAACGCCGTCCGCTCCCCATTGGGGGACTCCTGAAGCGTTCACGCGCTGCGCGCGCGGAGGAGTGCTGGATCCGTCGAAGGCGAGGAACGCTCCTCCCGCGCCGTCGGCGACGATCACCACCTCCTCGCTGGCATCCGGTGTCGAGGAGAGCTGCACCCCGCCGGCCGTCCACAGCGGGATGCCCGCGGCGCTCAGGCGCTGCGCGTAGCAGCGACCGTTCGAACCGTCATGCCACGCGACGATCGTGCCCCCGGCGCCATCCGAGACCGTGACCGGGAACAGCTGATCCCCGGCCGCCGTGCTGACCGGGATTCCATCAGGGTTCGCCGCGAAGACCGGAGCGCTGCAGCGGAGGATCGCGGCCAACGCCGCGAGGGTGGCGACGCATGCTGCCAGGTCACGATGCATGTCCACCTCGAAGGGAGAAAGGGCGGCCGAAGTCGTCTGAAGATGGGGACTAAGGGTAGAGCGCGCCCAAGTTCATCTCAAGGAATAGCGTCGGCCGGCCGGGTGGTAGCATTCCGCCGGGTGCGGAGGTTCGATGGACCCAAGCTCCATTACCGAGGCATTGAACCGGATGGCTCGGGGCGATCGCACGGCGCTGGATCACCTCATGCCGGTGGTCTATGGCGAGCTCCGGCGCCTGGCGGCGAGCCAGCTCAGAAGGGAGCGCAAGGCGCACACGCTCCAGCCCACGGCCCTGGCCCACGAGGCCTATCTTCGCCTGCTGGGCGGCAACAAAGCCGCCTGGCAGAGCCGGGCCCACTTCATGGGTGTTGCGGCGCGGGCGATGCGCGAGGTGCTCGTCGATCATGCTCGCCGCCGCAGGGCGCTCAAGCGCGGCGGCGGGCTCGAGCTCACGGTGCTCGACGAGTCCCTTCAGGTCGCCGGAAGTCGCCCCATCGCCTTCGACGATCTCGATCAGGCGCTGCTCGACCTGGAACGCTCGAGCGAGCGCCAGGCGCGCGTGGTCGAGCTGCGCTACTTCGCGGGATTGTCGATCGAGGAGACGAGCGAGGTCCTGGGCATCTCCCCGGTGACCGTCAAGCGGGACTGGACGATGGCGCGAGCCTGGCTCCATCGAGAGCTGTCGGGATCGGGCCCCTAACGGACGGACGCGAGGAGCTTCGCAACTTCGTCCGCGGCTCCGGCCTCCACGGCCGCGAGCGATCGCTCGGCGGACAGCGATCGATAGAGCCCGAGGCTGCGCGAATACCAGTCCGCCGCCTGCGCCCGCCAGCGGGAGGTCTGGGATGAAACCCTCGACCGGGCCGCCAGCGCACGACAGCAGTCCCCCGCCCTGCGGCTCGCTCGGGCCATCTGAGCGCGCAGCTCCGCATTGCCGCGGTCGTTCGCCGCGAGGCTCGAGAAGCGATGGAATGCATCCTCGAACTTCGATTTCGCCTCCCGGTAGCGATGGCCCTTCACGAGGATCGCGCCCATCTCGAATTGGCCCTTGGCCAGATCCACCCGTTGGAGGACGTCGTCCGCGTCGGCGGCGGACAGGCTCTGCGCGATCTCCATGGACCGTTCGTAGAGCACGAGCGCGGTGTCGATCTCTCCCGCGTCGGCCATGAACATGGCGCGCATGCCGTAGACGACGCCGAGATCCCGCTTCGCGTCCACGTTGTCGGGGAGCGCTCGCACGCAGTCCAGGGCCAGCTCCTGGGACCTTTGGTAGTCGCGCGCCGCGCCGGCGTGATCGCCGGTGATCGCCCGCAGGTTCGCGGTCTTGGCGTGACCCACCATGAGTGATCGCCGCCACTGAGGCTCGCCGGGCTGGTCGCGGTGAAGCGCCGTGACGATTTCCAGCCCTTCCAGCGACTCCTGCAGAGCGCCGGCCGTGTCCCTGGCGGCAAGCCGCATGTCGCTGATCCGATCGCACGCCACGCCGTGATCACCCCGCAGCAGGGTGTCCTCCGGATGACGCCGCCGCTCGGCCGCGATGCGCTGCTTGGCATCCAGAGCCAGGGTCATCGCCTCGTCCTTCTGGCCCATCTGACCGAGCAGATCGCCGAGCCGCTGCATGGTGAGAACGAGATCGCGCGCGAACCTCATCGAGTCGGGCGCCGCGCGGGATGCCGCCTGCAGGAGCTCCAGCGACCGCTGGTAGCTGCGCCGCGCGTCGGCCGTTCGCCCGAGGTTCGAGAACTCGGGCCGGCCCTGCACGTCGCCGATCTTCCCGTAGGCCACGCCCATCTCGTGCTGGAGCGAGGGATCGTCGCCGGCCTCGCGGCTCAGATCGTCGAGGTAGCGCAGAGCGTGAGCCACGAGGATTTCGCGGGCCTGCGTGGCTCCTGGAAGCGCCGCGATGGCGTCATGGATGTCGTACACCACGGCACGCGCCAGGGCGCGCACGTCGTCGAACCGCCGCTGGGCGCGGTCGCGTTCGATGCGGGCGATGCGCGCCTGCCACGTGGTGCCGGCCAGCCCCGCGAGCAGAGCGGCGAGGACGACAGCACCCGTCACCACCGCCGCCCGATGGCGCCTCACGAGGCGAGAGAGGATGTAGGCGGTGGTCCTGCCGCGAGCCAGCACCGGGAGATTCTCGAGATAGCGCTGGATGTCGCGGGTGAGCTGATCCACGGATGCGTAACGCCGGCCGGGCTCCTTCTCGAGAGCCTTCAATACGATGTAGTCGAGGTCTCCGGCGAGCTGTCGCCGGAGGCGCGCCGTCGTCGTTCGCCGCCGCGAGGCGGTCTCGGCCGAGCCGGTGCGCGTCACTCCGGCGCTCGGCGGCGCGGGTTCCTCGTGGGTGACCACGCGCAGGACCTCCTCGGCGTTTCTCGACTCGAACCGCAATGGTCGCGTGCCGGTCAGCAGCTCGTAGAGCACGACGCCGAGCGAGTACACGTCGCTGGCCACGGTGACGGGTTCGCCGCGCACCTGTTCCGGGCTCGCGTAGTCAGGGGTGAGCATGCGCTGCATCGGCGCGGTGACCGTCGCCGATGCGTCGCTCGCGTCCGGGGACAGAAGCTTCGCGATTCCGAAATCGAGGAGCTTGGGCGCACCGTCCGGGGTCACCATGATGTTGTCGGACTTGAGGTCGCGGTGGACGATCAGCCGCTGATGAGCGAACGCGACCGCGTTGCACACGGTCACGAACAACCGTAGCCGGTCTTCGATCGAAATCTCTTGCTCGTCGCAGAACTCGAGGAGCGGCTTCCCGGACACGTACTCCATCACCAGGAAGGGGCTGCCGTCCGCCGCGGCGCCGCCGTCGACCAGCCGCGCGATGTGGGGATGATCGAGCATGGCCAGGATCTGACGCTCGGCCCGGAATCGCTTGAGGATTCCTTCCGAGCGCAACCCAGGCTCGATCACCTTGATCGCGACCTCTTTGGTGAAGTGCTCGTCGTCCCGGACGGCCCGATACACGATCCCCATGCCGCCGCGACCGATCTCCTCGACGATCCGATAGGGTCCGAGCCGGTCGAAGGCGGTGAGCGCTCCCGGCAAGGCCGACGCCGGCGGCGTCTCCAGGAATCCGCTGGCGGCGAGGTGGGACGCGACGAGCGAGCGGACCTGGGCGGCCATCGCCGGGTCTTCCGCGCCGATCCGCTGGAGGAAGTCCTCCCGTTCCTCCGAATCGAGCTTCAGTGCCTCGTCGAACAGCTCCTCGAGGCGAATCCAGGCCGGCGTCTCGCGGCCAGGCGGGTTCGAACCCGGACGATCGCCCGCGGACGAGTCCGACAAGCAGGCCCCTCGTTTCCCGCCGCCATGAGCCGTTTTGGCTGCCGGCTGCGCATGAGGAGGTGAAGGACGAGACTCGCTACCTGAATTCGGAGGCCGAGCTATGACCTCGCGAGCCACCGGCATCGCTCTTCTGAGTCTCTCGCTCATGGCGAGCGCTGCCGGCGCTGCACAAGACTACATGATCACGTTCAACAACGGCGGCGCCTTCATGCCGGAGATCCATTCCGCCACGGGTTTCCGCCGCGACACGTCATTCGCGCTCGCTCCCAGCAACGGGACCGGGATCCTGACCGGAGGCGCTTACGCGGGGCCGGGCATGGTGAGACCGTTCGCACGGTTGGACTGCACGTGGGGCGGAGGGTTCTCCGGGAGCTTCTGGGGGAAGACTCGCGCGAGGATCGAGACCACCGATCTGATCATCACCGGGCCGCCCGGCCCCTCGACCGTATCGGGGACGTTGTGGGTGAGCGTGAAGTTCGACCTCGACAAGGCCGGCGGCTACGCCAACAACAACGGTCACAGCGCCGCCTTTCATCTCAATGCGAGCACTCTGTACTCCGGGGTCCTCGGAACCGCGACTCATGGAAACTTCAACCTGAGCGGTTCCGGCTGCTTCTCGGGGATCACCTCGCCCAACGTCGACATGGACATCCCGCTCACGGGCAACTATCCGGTGAACGTGCCGTTCTCGTTTCAGATCTACACCGAAGCCAGTCCCAGCGCGTACGGGAATGCGTCCGTCAATCCCGGCATGCTCATGATCGATGGTGGAGGATACGCGGGGTTCCCCAATGGCGGCGGCGCTCAGCTGGTTTCAGGCGGCCCCGTCATGACGCTCCCGGCGGGCTACACGCTGAACTCGGCGAACTGGGGGATCGTCAACAACGCCTGGGCGCCGGTGGTCGGAGTCGGAAATGCGGCGCGAGAAGAGAGACTTGGACTCGAGCTCGCAGGCCCGAACCCTGCCCCGGGAACCACGCGCCTCCGCCTGACGTTGCCTCGAGCGGCCGAGGTCGCGGTGGTCGTGCACGACGTGACCGGCCGCGTGGTCGCCACCTTGCTTCGCGGCCCACGGAGCGCGGGCGTGCACGAGATCGCCTGGGACGGTCGCGACGGGAACGACTCCTCGGCACCCGCCGGGCTCTACTTCGTGCGGGCCCGATCGGAGCAGTGGCGCGCCACGCAGCGCGTGGTGCGAATGGCCCCCTGAGGCACAGGACGACTAGGCGGCCAGGAGCGGCTCGACCTCGCCGTCGTAGTCCTCGGGCGGAATCACGCGGACGACGCTCTCCTCCGCCGGCATCGGTTCCCAGCGCTCCGGGTACGAATCCGGGGGGATCGTCCCGTTGTGGGCGAGCACGCGGCAGTAGGGACGTCTCAGGTCGTCCGGGTTCACGCCGAGGCTGATGACCAGATACCCCGAGCGGGTTTCGAGCAAGCTTCCCGCGGGATAGAGGCCGACGGCCTTCACCAGGGCCCACCGCACCGCCGGATCGAACCGCTCCTGATCCGCACCCAGCAAGATCTGCAGCGCCTCGTAGCCGGTGTAAGGACGGTCCCGGTACTCGCGATGCGCGGTCATCGCGTCGAAGCAATCCGCGAGCGCCACGATGCGGCTCAGGACGGAGGGCGTCTCGCCCGGTGGTGACTTCGGGTAGCCGTTGCCGTCCATCATGCGGTGATGCTGGAGACAGACCCGCATCATGTCGAGCGTCGTGGAAGGCAGTCCCGGCATCCGGCTCACCATGATCAGGCCACGCAGCGGATGGCGGCGAATCAGCTCCCACTCGCGATCGTCGAGCGGCGTGGGCTTGCCCAGCACTTCAGGCGGGATCTCGAGCTTGCCGAGATCGTGGAGCAGGGCGGCGACCCCGAGATTCGCCAGCGCCATGCGGGGGAAGCCGAGGATCTGACCCATGGCGACCGAGAGAATGCTGACGTTGACGCAATGGACGTACGTGTACTCGTCGTGGTCCTTGAGCGCGGTCAGTCCCACCAGCGAATACTCGTTGCGCATCATGGTGTCGACGATCGGCTGCACGAGCCGTTTGACTCGTCGCAGCGCCGGCCTTCCGGTGCGCGCCGTGGCCAGGAGGGCGCGCCGTGCTCCGTGGACGGCGTGGTCGAACGTCTGCCGCGCTCGCCCGCGCTCATCCGCCCGGTCCGCCGGCTCGCTGGCGGCCCCCTGCTGTAAGCCGAGCGATTGCAGCTCGTCCACCGTGACCGCGGACGCGTTCATGATGCCCGCCGCGGTCACCGCCTCGGCGAGCCTCTCCGCCGCCTTCTCGCCTTCGTGCTTCACCACCAGCTTGAGAAACGCGCCGAGCTCGTCGGCGCCGATCCCGTCCTGCAGCCGGAAGCCGCTCAACCTGCGCTGATCGAGCTCCGAAGAGAGATGCTCGAAGAGCACCATCTGCGAGGGATGCGCCCGGACGCGCACGCCGTTGACGTAGAAGGAGGACCCCATCGCCACCACCAGGACCTCGCCGTCCATGACTCGCTGGATGAGGCCGAGGACCTCCGCGAGCTGGTCGCGGATCGCATGGTTCGACAGCTCGTAGATCCGCATGGCTCGCAGCAGCCCGTGAAGGCGCACCACGAGCTGCGGACCCAGCGTGGATTCCAGCGAAGGATCGTCCTCGAGCGGCCAATCAGGCATCCGAGACCTCCCCCGTCTTGATCGCCAGCTCGCAGGCCTTCCGCACGCCGGCATGCCCCGATCGCAACCCACGCTGCAACACGGCCTGCGCCGCAGGCGTTCCGATGCGGGCGATGCTGAGCGCCAACGACTGCCGGTGGAACTCGAGCCCGTGGGCGAACAGACCTCCCTTGTTCAGCTCTCCTTCCAGATCCTGCAACACGTGCTCACCCTGAGAGGCCAAGCCCATGTAGACGGCTCTGCGCTCGTCCTCGGACCGCTGGTGGAAGCCGGAATGCCGAAGCAGGGACAGCAGGCGCTCGCGCACCTCGGGATGGGGCACCACGCAGAGCTGCTGCAGGATCAGCGTGAACACGCGCGGCTCGGCTCCATCCAGCATCGAGAGCAGGATGGGCCGGGCCACGGGCGGAGTGCACTGGCTGAGCGTGGCCACCGCCTCGCGCCGCACTCTCATTTCCGGGTGGCCGGCGATGGCGCGCAGATAGCCTGCGATCTCGTCGCCGCCGATCCAGCCGAGGATGTGCACCGCGTTGCGCACCACGTACCACCGCGCGTCCGACATCCAGGGCAGCACTCGCTCGGGCTGCTCCTTCGTCAGTGCTCCGATCGTGCGCGCGAGCGGACGGCGGGCCCGCTTCTGCTGGCTTTCCGCGAGCACGTGCATGAGCCAGTCCACGGACTCCGGCCCGAGATCCTCGGCGAGCGCCAGGAACTCTGCCACCTCCAGGTCTCCCTGGAGATCGAGGGCGGCCACCGACTTGCGGGTCAAGAGGTCCGCGCCGCCCGCGTCGGAGAAGAAGGCCGTCGCGGTCCACCGGGGATCACAGGCGCGGAGCAGTCCCAGGCCGTGCCGCGCGGATGTCCATTCACCGAGTGAAATGGCTTCGCGGACGACCCGCGGCAGAAAGGCCGCGAGCTCGACGCGATCCTCGTCCTTGGCCGACTCGAGCGCGTCGGTGGAGACCTGGATGACCGCCTCCACGAGCGACTGGCCGGCTTCGGCATGGTATGCAGCCATGAACCGCGTGCACTCCTCGGACGACCTCGCCTCGAGACGCTCGAAGGCCTCCTCGGCGCTCCCTGGACGTTCCGCGATCTGCCAATCGTCCGAGCGCGGCTCCGCCGCCGTTGCCTTCGGCGCCGATCCGGCGCCCTGGGACGGCCAGGGGGCTGGAGCATGCGCCTCCTCCTCCTCGCTCCCGCCATCGATCTCCCCTTCGAAGGGGACCGAATCGATCACGAGCGAGGACAGGTTGCTTTCCCACAGCAGAGTGACGAGATCATCGCTGTCGGATCCCGGCGCCATCACCCGCAGGATCTGGTCCAGGAATGCGTCCAGCTCGTGCGCCTCCAACCCGGGCAGGAAGGTGAGCGCACGAATGCCGTCGCGATGGAGCGTCGCGGGCAGGTTGTCGTCGCGCGTGCGCGAGGTGTAGACCGCTGTGCCCTCGTGATGGAGGGCTCGCGAGGTGACGTCGAGCTTCAGTGCGCCCGAGCGTCCGAGCAGTTGAGAAAGATCCCGGTAGAGGTCCTCACGAAACCGGACCACCGTCGGGTTGTTGCGGTCGTAGAGACGGCAGGTCTTGAGCGTGCGCGCGAGCTGGTTGACCCAACCGGTCACTTCCCGGAGGGCAGCGACTACCGTCGCCTCGTCGGCGTCTGGAGAAATGCGCCCATCCATTGATAGATGTTTGGCCTTGTCCGAGGAACCTTGATCCTGGGGAACACTTGATTCATCGGCGTTGCCGCCTTCCACCTTGATCCCGATTCCGGACCAGCGCACCTATCGAGAGCCAGTGCGATCTCCAGTTTTCCTCCATGCGGGTGGACGCCTCGCCTTGCATGCCGCCAATCCGGTGCTATATACTGAACCACATGGTTCAGTATGTGCGGACCCGCTTCGATGCCTCGTTTGCCGCGCTCTCGGACGCCACCCGACGCGGTGTTCTGGAGCAGCTCGGGCGTGCAGACGCTTCGATCACGGACCTTGCCGACAAGTTCCACATGACCCTAACGGGCATGAAGAAGCACGTCGGCGTCTTGGAGCAGGCGGGGCTCGTCACCACGGCGAAGGTTGGCCGCGTGCGGACCTGCAGGCTCGGCCTGCGCAGACTGGATGAAGAGGCGGCATGGATCGAGAGGTACCGCCAGCTCTGGGATGCACGGTTCGACGAGCTGGACAAGGTTGTCGAGGAACTGAAACGGAAGGAGAAGGTCGATGGACGCAAGAAGAGAGAGTGAGGCCACGGCCATGAAGAACCGCACGACGGTGGAGCGGAAGTCCGAGCGTGAGCTAGTCGTTACCCGAACCTTCAACGGCCCGGCGCGTATCGTGTTCGAGGCGTGGACCAAGCCCGAGCTGTTCAAGCAGTGGTGGGTGCCGAAGTCGATGGGCATGTCCCTGCGTTCCTGTGAGATGGATGCTCGTGTCGGGGGCAAGTACCGTCTCGAGTTCGAACCCGATGGTATGGCGTTCTTCGGCACGTACCTCGAAGTGACACCGCACTCGCGCCTCGTGTGGACCAATGAGGAAGGTGGTGAGGGTGGTCCTGTCACCACGGTGACATTCGAGGACAAGGGTGGCAAGACGCTGCTGGTCCTGCACGAG
>DASTBI010000111.1 GCA_035712145.1 Candidatus Eisenbacteria bacterium
GGGCGCCTTCTGCCTCATGGCTTCCATCGGGCACCGCACCGGGTTGTTCGACGCCATGCGTGATCAACCGCCCATGACGTCTGACGCGCTCGCCGAGCGCGCCGGCTTGAACGAGCGCTACGTGCGCGAGTGGCTCGGCGCGATGACGACGGCAGGTGCTATCGAAGTGGATCCGGCGACCAACCGCTACCTCCTGCCGCCCGAGCACGCGGCGTATCTCACGCGTGCCGCAGCGGCCGATAATTTTTCAGTGTTCACTCAGTACATTTCGCTGCTCGGCTCCGTCGAGGATGAAATTGTTGAGTGCTTCAAGAACGGCGGTGGCGTGCCTTACGAGCGCTTCCCACGATTTCACGAAGTCATGGCCGAGGACAGCGGGCAGTCGGTCATGTCATCGCTGGAGACCCACATCCTGCCGCTGGTTCCTGGCCTCGCCGAGCGCCTGCGGAGCGGCATCCGCATGCTCGACGTCGGGTGCGGGCGCGGCCGCATCATCAACCGTCTCGCCGAGCTGTTCCCGGCCAGCCGCTTCGTGGGCATGGACCTGTCCATGGAGGCGATTGCGACCGGGCGCATGGAGGCGGTGGCGCGGCGTCTGGGCAACGTGGAATTCCTCCCGGTCGATCTCAGCGACTTCGACCAGCGCGCCGAGGCGGAGACTTTTGATTTCATCACGACGTTCGATGCGGTGCACGACCAGGCGAAGCCTCTCGCGGTCCTCAAAGGCATCCATCGTGCGCTGAAGCCAGATGGCGTTTACTTGATGCAAGACATTCATGGCTCGAGCCACGTGCACAAGAACCTCGACCATCCGATGGGCACGTTCCTGTACACCGTGTCATGCCTCCACTGCATGACGGTTTCATTGGCACAGGGCGGCGAGGGGCTGGGCGCGATGTGGGGCGAGGAGATGGCGCGCGAGTATCTCGCGGAAGCGGGCTTCCGCTCGGTGGAGATGCACCGGCTCGCGCATGATATTCAGAATAATTGGTATGTGGTGCGCAAATAGGTGGGAGCGAGCGGGTGAGGATGGCGTGTGGAGGCTTATCGCGACGGCAAGCCGTCGCGATTACATGAAGCTAGGTTGCCGCTTCGCCCGGAACGCCTCGTACGCCTCGCGATAATTTGGGTGCTCCATCAGCTCCGCCTGCACCCGCGCTTCGTGATCGAGAGCCTGCTCGAGCGTCATGTGGGCCTCGAGCTCGAGCGCCTGCTTGGTGACCGCCAGCGCGTCCGCGGGGCCTTTTGCGAGCTTTTCGGCGAGCGCCATGGCCTCGGGCATGATGCGGTCCTGCGACACGACCCGGTGATAAAGCCCGATCTCTCCCGCGCGCTGCGCGCTGATGAAATCCCCGGTCATCAGGAGTTCGGTGGCGTGCGTGAGGCCGACCATTCGGGGCAACAGCCACGAAGCACCCATGTCGGCGCCGGAGAGCCCCACCCGTACAAACAAGAAAGCGATCTTGGCGCTCTCCGCGGCCACGCGAAAGTCGCAGGCCGCGGCGATCACGGCGCCCGCGCCGGCCACCGTGCCGTTGAGCGCGGCGATCACCGGCCGGCGGCAGCGGCGGATGGCCAGCACCAGGTCGCAGGTCATGCGGGTGAACTCGAGCAGCTCCTTGGGGCCTCGGCCGAACAGGGCGCCGATGATGTCCTCGACGTCGCCTCCCGAGCAGAAGCCGCGTCCTGCGCCGGTGATCACGATGGCGCGGACACCGGGCTCCTGGTCGAGCGCGCGGAAGGTGTCGCGCAGCTCGGCGTAGACCTCGAAGGTCAATGCATTGAGGCGCTCGGGTCGGTTGAGCGTGATGGTCGCGACCTGGGTCTTGAGGTCGAGCTCGTATAAGAAAGCGCGCGGCGCGATCGGCATCAGCGACCGGCTCCGATCATGGCCGTCGCTTCGATTTCCACCACCGCACCTTCGTCGACCAGGCCTTTGACTTCGACGAGCGTGGTCGCCGGGTAATAACGCGCGAAGCGCTGCTTCCAGGCTTCGCCCAGAGCCTCGCGACTGTCGAGATAGGCCTCGAGATTTGTTACGAAAATCGTGAGCCGGGTGATGTCCGTGGGCTGGCCACCCGCTTCCTGGACCACCGCGATCACGCGATCGAGCGCGTGTGCGAATTGCTGCTGGAAGCTGGGCGCCGACGATCTGTTCGCGCTCGCGACGTAGCCGGGCTGCCCGGCCACGAACAGGATGCGGCCGCTGTTGGCCATGATCCCGTGGCTGAAGCCCTTGGGCTTACCGAGCGACTCGGGATTGATGATGTCCAGGTTCGACATGGCGCGAAAACTATCACGGGCTGCGAAGCGTTCAAATCGGGCCTTGTCGGTTCAGACGCAAGAATTATCTTGACGGGTTGCGCGAGCAAGCATGCTCGGGTCTGCTGGCCGCTCTCTCACCGCACACCAAAGCGCTCCAGATCGCTGGGTGTGCGACTTCGAGTGGATCCGACGCGCGGCTCTCTCCCGATGTCGCGAACGGATCTGCCTGCGAATCCATAAGCCTCGAAAACTCCAGTGGTACAAGATTCATGTCGCCCTCGACACTCGCCCCCGCCGAGCTGTCACATGACAAATTACTCACGCTCTCAGCTGTCCGACGATGCTCTCCAGCGCCAGCTCACATCCTCGTTCATCCGCGAGCGGACAAGCACCGCCGAGCTCCTCGCCAACCTGGCCGAGTTCGATGCCCGCAGACTCTACTTGCCAGCAGGCTATCCCTCGATGTTCGCGTATTGCGTCGAGAAGTTTGGCTTGTCCGAGGACTCGGCATTCAAGCGCATCCGCGCTGCACGTGCCGCGCACCGTGTCCCGGCCTTGTTCGAAGCGATCGCCGATGGCCGGCTGAACCTGAACGGAGTCGTGCTGCTCGCCCCACAGCTGACCGTGGAAAACGCGCAAGAGTTGCTGACCGCGGCTTCTGGGAAGACGCGATTCCAGATCGAGCAGTTGCTCGCCGAGCGGTTTCCGAAACAGGATGTGGCCCCGGTCATCAGACCGAGGCGCTCGAGTGAGCCCCAGTCGCCAGCGCCGCAGGTTTTGGAGCTTGCGGCGCCCGTGTCAACGACGGAGCACGTCGTCCAGACAGGATCGGAGCCGCCTAAGGCTCCGGCCGTTGCCACACCGGCAAATAATCTACCGGCCGCGCGGCCAGTTGCGCGGACCGCCGCGCCTTGCAGGGTCATGCCGCTGTCGCCAGGGCGCTTCAAGATTCAGCTCACGATCGGGCAGAGTGCTCTCGATGACTTGCGGCGAGCGCAAGCCTTGCTCAGTCATCAGCTCCCGAGCGGCAATCTCGAGACCGTCATCGAACGGGCCCTGAGAGCCCTCGTCGAGAGACTCGAGAAGAACCGCTTCGCTGTGACTTCGAAGCCGCGCCATACCCAACCTCAATCCGGCAACCCGCGTACGATCCCTTCCTGCGTGAGGCGCGCCGTCAGAGAGAGAGACGGAGATCAGTGCACGTTCGTGAGCACTGATGGCCATCGATGCTCGGAACGACGGTTCCTCGAATTCGATCACGTCCTGGAAATCGCCCGAGGCGGGCAATCGACGGTCCAAGGCCTGCGGCTCCGCTGTCGCGCGCACAACCAGTACATGGCCGAGCGTACGTTCGGAGTCGAGTTCATGCGCCACAAACGCGAGCGAACGAGGCTCGCGCGCTTGGGCTGATGATCAGCGCACCAG
>DASTBI010000112.1 GCA_035712145.1 Candidatus Eisenbacteria bacterium
CGTGGTGCTCTCTCGTGGGGTACGATGCCGGGCTCGCCGCAAGGAAAGGCGCGCACTTGGCGTCTGTTGCCGACCCATGCGACCCGTGAGGGCGGACTGTGGCTCCAGGTGTCGCGGGTTCGAACCCCGTCATCCACCCCACTTTATCCACGTCACCACCCCCGCTGTGACCCCCTATCGCGCCTCGCCTTGGATGATGCGCGTGGCGGCGCCGGCGACGGATCAACGAAAGCGGGTCGACCAGACCCAGGCTCCGCCCCGCTCGATGTAGCCCAGCGTGTCGCGGGTGGCGGCCTTGCAGAGTCCACGATCGAAGCGGCCCACGCGTCGGAATCGAGGCGGGATCAGCACGCGCCCATCGAGATCGATGAAGCCCACTCGACCGTCGGATCCGCGCATGTGAGCGATCCCCTCGCTGAACTGCCCCAGTTCTGCCCATGGATACTCGCGCACCATTTCGCCGGTGGTACGCCGAATCAGCCTGTTGTGGCCCGCGACGACTGCGACCGACAGGCTGTCGTCGATGCGCTGCAGCTCCTCGATGCGCACGGCGCTCCATTGACCGGAGAGATCGACCAGGCCTCGGGTCGGTCCCTTCCACGCCACCGCCTGGTCGTTGGTTCCGAACGCGCGCGCGTCGGTGAACTGGGGCTCGGCGACGTAGGCGCCGCTCCGATCGATGTACCCGTACCTGGCGTTGACGAGCACGACGGCTCGGCCGCGGTGGAAGCGCTCGGCGGTCCACTGCCGCGGCGCGATCACCATCCGTCCGCTGGTGTCGACGTAGCCGGTCCGACCGCCCCGCGTCACCGCGGCCAGCCCTTCCGAGAACGGCGATGCGGCGTCGAACATCGCGGGTATCGCGATGGTGCCGGCACGAGACACATATCCGTTCTTGCCGAACAACGTGAAGAGCGCCCGGTTGTCGTGGAACACCGAGTCCGCCGGCCGGAGCGCCTCGAAGCGTGGCTTGACCACGAAGAGCCCCTCGTAGTCGATCAAGCCGTAGCCCAAGCTCTGGCTCACGATCGCGCAGCCGCCTAGAAAGTCTCCCACCGCGTCGAAGTTCAGAGGGACGGCAATCACGCCCAGCGTGTTCACGAAGCCCCACAGCAACCCCTGCCGAACGGGGGCCATGCCCTCGCTGAACGCGCCGACCTCGTCGAAACGCCTCGGAAGCGGCAGGCCTCGTCGGTCGACGAACCCCCACTTCCCGTGGGACTCCACTGCCACGATCGCCGTGGTCTCGGGCTCCACCGCGGGAGCCATGAAGAGATCGTCGGGCTTACCTCGGTCGGCGCCGGCCGATCCAATCTTTGCCGCAGCCACGATGCGCTCGAACGTCGGCCGGACCACGATGTGGCCGGACCGATCGATGAATCCCCATCGGCCCCGCACCAGGATGGGGAAGAGCGCGTCCCGGTTCCTTGCTGAATCGACGGATCCGGCGGTGGGGTTCCCCGCGCACAGGACGGCTCCAGCGAAAGCGAGTGCGCTAGCCAGGAGCCAGACGGTGAAGGTTCGGCGTTGCAGCATCCGTGCAGGATAGCGATCTGCCGCACGGAGCGCCGCCGCGTCCGTGAGGTGGGTCGCGCATGTCCGCCTCAGTGCGCACGAGTGGACCCGGAGCAACCTCCTCGATACCGCCGAAGGGACTGTGGCTCCAGGTGTCGCGGGTTCGAACCGCGCCATCCACCCCATCCTTCCTCGCCGCGCCCACAACCGAACATCGACGAACACAAACGCGCACCTCCATGCCGGCGGAATTCGACTTCCACCGGTGGAGGTGCGCGATGCGGTCCCGCGGCGGCGAAACTCATTCGCCCGGCGGTCTTCGAAAGTCTATGGGGCGGGCACTACGACGGTATTGCCGGCCAGCGTCACTGCGCCGATCCGTGCCAGTGCTCTGCCCTCCAACGTCGCCCCGGTACCCAGGGTGATCGACTGATCCGCCATGATGGTGCCTTTGAACGCCGACGTCGTTCCCAGGGTCGCCGAGCTCCCCACCTGCCAGAAGACATTCGAAGCCTTGGCGCCCCCGCTCAGGATGACGGCTCGGCCGGATGTCGTGGTAAGGGTCGATGCCATCTGGAAAATGAAAACGGCATTCGCGTCACCCTGGGCGTCGAGTGTGAGATCACCCGAGGAGATCGAGAGCGAGGACGTGGACTTATAAAGACCCGGAGGCAGGGTCAAACCGCCGAGATTCCCGGCAACGGTGACAGGCGCCACGGTTCGTCCGGCGGCGTCGGCGTAGGCCGTGGTGAGATCGATCATGGCAGTCGCCGAGGTGGCATCGCCAGCGTGGGTCGCTCCAGTCACGGTTCCCGGCGGGAAGCCGGTCACCGCGGTTCCCGGGCTCACACCCAGGTCTCCGGTCAGAGCGGTTGCACCCGTGCTGGTGACGGTCGAACCTGCCAGAACCGCGAAAGCTCCGGCCGCGCCGAGAACCACCGACGCCTGGCTGCCTGCCGCCGCCGACGTCGTGAAACTCCATACGTGGTTCGTCGCCAGCCCATTGCCGCCGACATCTTTGGCCCCGGTCGTGATCGTCGCCGTATAAGACGTGCTGGCGGCGAGGGCGCTCGTGGGAGTGAACTTCGCAATGCGAGTCGACGCGTTGTAGGTGACGGTTCCAGTCACAGGAGTCGGACCGGGGGCGGTCACGGTGAAAGTGGTCGTCGTGATCGTCGAGGCGTTCATCGCCTCACTGAACGATGCCGTAATGACCGCAACGCCCGTGGCGCCATTGATGGGGTTGGTAGAGCTCACCGTCGGCGCGACGGTGTCTCCTGCGGGTGCGCTGGGGTTGTCATCCGAACCACATCCAGCCATCGCGACCAGCAAGATCGCCAACGGCAGAGCCGTGAAGCTGCTTGTTCTGTGCATCGGGGTACCCTCCTCTTGCGGTAAGGCGCGTCGCGTGAGGCCAGCCGGGATTGGTGATGCGGCGCTTTGTGGCTTGCATGCCCCACGGAGCCGGACGTCACCGTTGCCAATGCGCGGCTAGGAAGGCAGCCCCGTCATCTCCGACAAGTCTTCACAAACTACGGG
>DASTBI010000113.1 GCA_035712145.1 Candidatus Eisenbacteria bacterium
ATCACTCCTCACCCTGGGCGGGCTCGGCGAGCGCCTTCTCACGGTCGTACAGGGCGTCGATCAGGTCCCATCCGCCAACCAGGCCACGGGCGTTCATCTCGCTCCGCATGACCTCCCGGAACCGGCGCTTCGACGGTGGCGGATCGGTCGCGTACAGCTCGGCTGCGAGCATCGCCAGGGCCGTGCGCCGATCGTCGTCGGGGGGTGTGCCGGGACCGTGACCGTCACGCGTGCCGGACGTCGCGCCGGGGAGGGCCAAACCCCCCGTGCCACCAGCGGTTTCGCCATCGGTCACACCCCCCGCGAGGAGCGCCTCCAACGCCCGGTCCGAGACGAGCGTGGGGAGCGGGGTAGGACGGCCGGTCACAGCATCGGTCACGGGGTGCCGGTCGATGATCTCGGCGTGGGATTCCAGTGCCTCGTAGGTGGTGACGGTGGCTTCCGCTTCCGCCTTCCGGGTGTGCTTGACGATGTCGGCGGCAGCCTTCGTCTCGTCGGCCCGTGCCGCAGCGATCGCCCGGGAGACGGCGATCCGGTCACGGGTGGTGGCGCGGGTGCGGTCGATGGCGGCTTGGGCGCGGGCGCTGATCCGGGTGCGGTCGCGGTCGATCGCCATGACGAGGGTCGTCTTGGCGAGGGCGGGGATCAGGGCGCCGACCACGGCCGCGAGGGCGTCGCCGGCGAGAGAGCCGTGCACGGCCAGGACCGCGACGGTCAAGGGCAGGAACACCCACCCGATGACCTTCGGGAGTCGGGCGTTGGAGCCCTGTCGACGGTGCGCGGTCTCCTGCGCCAGGGCGTACAGCCATACAGCGTCATAGAGGACGGCGACGCTGTACGCGAACGCGGGGTGGGCGGTGGCGGTGAGGATGTCGCCGATGGCGGCGACGGCCCACACGACGGCGACGGCGGTGAGGGCGGTGGGCAGTGCCCAGGGGGCCGCCTTCTTGAGGGTGGTCACTGGGGGTCCTCTCGGAACGTGGCGTACTCGCCGGGCGGGTATACGAAGGCGGCCAGGGCGCCCTCGGCGGCCACCGCGGCGGCCCCGATGACGGAGGCGGCAGCAGCGCCGGCGGTGGTGTGGTCGGCGAGCGTGTCGGCGGCCAGGGCGCACACCTGGGTGGCGCGGCGGGCGAGGGCGGGGGATCCGTCGGGGTCGGTCGTCTGGGTGACGACGGCGTCTCGGATGCGGTCTCGTAAGCTCACTGCTCGCCCACCTCCGGGCGGGGCAGAGCGCGGCACTTCTCCGCGTGGCTCTGTGCCCACTGGCGGGCGTCGCGGTCGGCGGCTTCCGGGTCGCGGACCTTGTCGTCGAAGGTCATGCGCTTGACGACTCGCCAGTGGCTGAACTCCTCGGCCGCCGGGCACCCGGTGCAGGCGGCGCGCGTCAGGTTTCGGGTCTCGCCGATCCCGTCGTCCGTGGGGATGTAGCGGTCCCCGTGGGTCAGGTCAACGGTGGCGCCTGCGACGGTGAGATAGCGGGCGATGACTCCGGGTTCCCAGGGTTCGGCGCCCGGCGTGCGGGCGGCCGTGTTGTCAGTGTTCATGGATTGCCTCCGGGGCGGCGGCGCGTACGGCGAGGTGCGCGCACAGGTTGACGCCGTGCTGGTCGCCCGTCCGGTGGGCGGTGACCATGTCGGCGAGGATCGTGTGGACGTCGGGTGTCGGCCGGGCCGACCGGGCGGCCGCGCGGATGGCGGCCACCTCGGTCGGGCGGCGTACGTGGGAGGGGTGGCTCACTCGCCGTCCTCCGGGCGGATCGGGTCGGTGTCCTTCTGTCCGCACCAGTCGCACCAGGTGGTCACTGGCCACCTCCGTCGAGGAGCACGGCCAGGCGGTCCGCGAACTCACGCAACCGGTCGGCGTGCGCGTCGAGGCTGGCGGCCAGGTCGTACAGGCCGGCGGGGGTGAAGTCGCTGGTGTAGTCGGCCTGTTCGAGGAAGGCGCACACGGCGCGCTGCTCGGGCAGGGTCGCGTACGGCGACTCGGTGACCATGAGGCGGAAGAGCTCGGCGCCCTGGTAGGTGAGGACGGTCTCCGTCGAGTAGTGCGTCAGGTCGGAGCGGTAGGTGCCGGGCCGGTGGTCGGCATGTCCGCGGCACCAGGACGGCTCCGGCAGGGTGACGTCGCCGTGGTCTGCGGTGGCCAGCGTGATCGTGCGGGGCTCGCTGCTCACTGGCCTTCACCCCCGTACCGGGCGGGGTCGCAGATGACGCAGACGTGTTCGGCGCTGCCGTCGCGGCAGTTGTCGATGCAGCGGCGGCAGAACGGGGTCGCGGCGTAGCGGGCGTGGCCGTCGTGCCGGACGTCGGTGGAGTCGAACGGCTGGCGGCAGCGGCCGCACCGGTTCTCGGCGCGGGAGAGCTGCTCGGGGCGGGTGCGGGGGACGTTCATCCAGGGGAAGGGCCGGGTGCGGTCGGCGGCGTGGAAGACGCGGAGGGCGGCGCTCTCGGGGGCGTCGGGCAGCGGGTAGACGCGTCCGCCGTCCAGGGAGGCCAGGAGCCGGGTGGCGTGGTGCTCGCAGCCGTGGGCGCCGGCGTTCGTGGAGTCGAGGACGGTCACGACGACCGGGCCGCCGCAGGGGGTGGGGTCCTCGGGGTGCGTGGCCGGGCAACGGGGCAGGTCACCGCCAGGGGTACTCACGATCTGGGTACCCTTCCCGTCCTCGACACCGAGGGCGCGCAGCAGCAGGCGGAGCGCCTCACGGGTGGCGCCGAACGCCTCCGGGTAGGAGAAGCCGTCACGGCTGCTGTCGCCGTAGTCGGCGAGCAGCGTCCGGGCAACCCGGACAGCGGTCTCCAGCTCGCTGTTACTGGCGGCGAGCGCGTGGATGCTGGGAGAGGCCTCGGGCAGGGCGCCCACCACACGGGTGGGCGCCTTACCGGCCGCGGGCTTGCGGCTCATCGGTCACCGCCGGCCTGCTCGGCAAGCTCACGGATCCGGCGGGGCGCGTCGAGGGCGGTCGTACGGATGACGTGCGGGTCGGTGCCCTTGCGCAGGCTCTCCGCCAACAGGTCGAAGAGGTAGCCGTAGCCGTCGCCCGCCTCGATACGGGCGTACTCGATTGCGCTGTACGCCCGCAGGCGGTCGGCGATGGCGGCCCGCATGGTCTGGGCGAACGTGCTGTCAGCCGGGGTGCGCACGATCTTGCAGATGTTCGGCACGATCTCGGCGACGGCATCGCACATCTCATCGAGCGTGGCGGCCGGGTCGGCCGTCTTGAGGGCCTCGACGTACGCGCACCGGGCGATGTAGACCGCCGCGGCGAGAAGGCTGATGCGCTGCTCGTCGGGCGTCTGGTCGACGACCTGATGCACGGCAGGCTTGGCGGGCGGGGTGTCCGTGGCCATCTGGGGGAAGCAGTGGAGGGTGAAGGCTGCGAGGCCGATCAGGAGCGACATCAGACCGCCACCCCCGCCAGCAGCTCGAAGCGGGCGGCGACAACCTTGTCCTTCGGCCGGTACGTGGCCAGACGGGCCGCGAAGGTGCGGGCGGTGAACAGCTTCACCTGGACGGTCTTACGGACGCGCGCCTTCAGCTTGATGCGGGTCTCGCGGACGTCGTCGGCGACGAGGCCCCGGGAGAACGCGGGGGCGAAGCGCTTGGCGGTGGCGTCGTCCAGGCCGGCGGCGACGAGGCGGGTACGGACGGGCTGCGGGGTGCCGGTGGCGACGGCGCGAACGGCGCGGCGGGTGGCGCGGGTTTCGGCCGTGCGGCGGCGGAGGGTGGCGCGAAGGGCACGGCGCGTCGCGCGGTGCTCGCGGCGGATGGCAGACTTCTGCATCAGCTGGACTCCTGTTGCGTCAGGTTGATCCGGTCAGGCCCTGGGTTGGAGCTGCGAACTCCGCTCAGGGCCGCTTTGCGCTTACCGGGTCATTCGGTGAAGCGCTCATGCCTATACTATGACGCGTGACCCTATTTAGCAAGCCGGTTGGCTACGCCCGAATCAGCAAAGATCGGACAGGCGAAGAACTTGGGGTGCAGCGGCAGACCGAGGACATCCAAGCCCTCGCCCAGCAGCGCGGCCTCAGCATTCGCGAGCACTTCGTGGACAACGACATCAGCGCCACTCGGGGCCGACACCGCCCCCAGTACGCCGCACTCATGGCCGCGGTCGACCGCGGAGAAGTTGACGCCGTCCTGGTCTGGTCCCTCTCCCGACTGTGGCGCAACCGGGCCGAACGCGCAGCTGGCATCGAGAAGTTGCGCCAGCATGGCGTGTCCGTCCTGTGCGCCAAGGGCCCGGACCTGGACCTGTCGACTGCCGCCGGCCGTCTCCTCGCGGGCCTACTCGGTGAGGTCGACACTCACGAGGTGGAGCAGAAGTCGGAGAGGGAGCAGCGAGCCATGCGTCAACGAGTTGAGCAGGGCAAGCCGCCGGGCGGACCCCGCTGTTACGGGTATGTCACCTCGGGCGTGGAGACTGTGCCCGACGAGGCCGACGACGTCCGCCGCATGTTCGACGACCTCTTGGCCGGGGCCAGCCTCTCCGGCATCGCTGCAGAGCTGAACAAGCGGGAGCGCCCGAACCGTAACGGCGAGCCGTGGACCCACAACGCCGTGCGGAATCTGCTCCTCAACGAGCGGTACGCGGCGCTGCGCGAGTACCGCGGGGAGCTGTACCCGGGCGCGTGGCCGGCCATCGTCGATGAGGCCACATGGCGCGCGGCGAAGCACGTCCTGGAGGACGACGAGCGGGTCACCAGTCCGGGGCCCGGCCGACGGTGGCTATTGTCTGGGATCGCACGGTGCGGGGTGTGTGACGACGACACCACGGTCACGTCAGGGTCTGGGGGCGGTTCGAGAGGCAAGCCAGGATCCACGCGGCCGCTGTACCGATGCCGCCGGACCAAGCATCTGGCACGCGGCACGGAGCCGATTGACCTGGTCGTCGAGGACTACGTCGTGCGGCGACTGTCTCGGGAAGACGCGGTTGATCTCCTCGCCGACACCGAAGCGCCGGACATGGCGGAGCTGCGCGCGAAGGCGGTCGGACTGCGGGCTCGGCTGAAGTCTCTGGCGGCTGAGTTCGCGGACGACGACGACGCGGACGCCTCGGAGTTCCGGGAAGCTACGCGCCGGATCAGGGAGCGGCTGGCAGAGGTCGAGGAGAAGATGACGCATCCGCAGCGCGCGCGAGTGCTGGTGGATTTGGTGACGGCGGAGGACCCGAGGCAGGCGTGGGAGGACCTCTCATTGGACCGGCAGCGCGCCGTTGTCGAGACGTTGGCCAGGGTGACGATCTTGCCGGGACGTCCGGGGCGGCGCCCGTTCGATCCGGCCACAGTACGGATCGAGCCGCTGCAGGGTATGGGGTAGGCCATGCCTCCCGGAGACGACGAAAGCCCGCCCGGGCGATCGGGCGGGCTTTGCGCTGCGAATCCGTCAGACGGCGGCCTCAAGCGTCCGGGCGTCCTGGGCGCGTACGCGGGCGGCAGCCGTGCCGTAGAACACCTGGCGCACGCCGTTCGGCAGCCACGTCTTGCCGCGCGCCGTTGTGACGCCCTCTGCGTTCAGCGTGCGGGCGATCTCCGACCAGCCAGCACCCGCGCGGCGGCCGGTCACGATTCGGCGCACCACGTCGTCCGACAGCTCGGTCGGGCGGCCGACGTGGACGCCCTGGGCGCGGCGCTCGGCCATGCCTTCGGATGTGCGGATGCCGATCAGCTTGCGTTCCAGCTCAGCGAACACCCCGCTCACTTGCGCCATGGCTACGCCTTGCGGCGTTGTGAGGTCGATGCCGCCGTCTGCGGCGGCCATGGTCCAGCCCTGGGTCTGTGCCTGCTCGACCATTCCGGAGAGGTAGTGGACGCTGCGCACGAGACGGTCGAGCTTCGCGACGAGGAGCACGGAGGCCGGGCCTGCGGCGAGCGCGGCGAGCGCGGCAGAGAGTCCGTCCCGTTTCTCGGGGGCGGTCTTCCCGCTCACGCCGGCGTCCTCGTGCCAGGCGACGATCTCAAGGCCGCGCGCTTTGGCGGCGGCTGTGATGGCGGTGCGCTGGGCGTCGAGGGATGCGCCGGTCTCCGCCTGCTCCGCGGTTGAGACGCGGAGGTAGGCGACTGCGTAGTTGCTCACACGATTGACGGTACGCCGACGACGGCGCGGCTTGCTTTCTCCGGTAGCCATACCCCTGATTTTATCAAAGGGACCCCTTTTATTCAGAGGCTTGGTTCAGCCACCAGTCATCGGGGTCGTCGGCCTCTCGCCCCGCAGCCTCCCGCTGCATCTGCCGCATCTGCTCCCACTTCTCAATGCCTTCGTTCTGTTTCCGCATGCGGCGCCCCTCGCGGGCCATCTTCTCCGCCAGCGGCTCATCCTCCGGATGCGGGCCAATCTCCAGATCGTCGGCGAGCCGAGCGGCCAGCAGCCTCGGCCCTGGCTCCCCACCGGCGCGCCCCTTCACACCAGGCGCGAGCCACCCCTCCTTTCGCGCGCGGGCGAGCCACGTCCTCACGGTCTCCTCGGGTCTGCCGAACTGCTCGGCGATTCGGGCCAGAGGCCGCGCCGGCTTCCCCTCGGCCGTCTCCGCCAGGTAGGCCTCCGCAAGTTGCCGCAGCTGATCTTCCGTGACGCGTGGCCTCCCGCCGCGGCGCCGAGTCTCGACCTTCGCGGGTTCGGTCCGTGTTGCGCCGGCACCCTCTCGCCGGGCCCGGTCCAGAGTGAGCAGCGTCTGGAGTGAGCCGACGATCCGACCAACGGGGACACGGTTCACCATCGACGCGGTCACGGCCCCTTCGGAAGCCGGGGACCGGACTTCAAGGCTGAGGAGTCGTACGACGTCTCCGTCGAGGCGAGCCTGACCACTCACGGCCCACTCGTCTCCTGAGTAGGAGAACCGACGGGTGCCGGTC
Source organism: Candidatus Eisenbacteria bacterium (assembly GCA_035712145.1). Classification (NCBI taxonomy): domain Bacteria; phylum Candidatus Eiseniibacteriota; species Candidatus Eiseniibacteriota bacterium. The sequence continues at coordinate 6,852 of DASTBI010000113.1, forward strand.
GTCAGCTCACTGTCGGTGGGGTCCTCGATGGTGAGGCGCAGTCCTGAATACGCGGCTTCTGCTGCGTCCAGGAGATCATCTGTCGGTGCTGGCATGCCCTCAGGGTCCCGAGATGGTGATTTGAAGTCAACCAAGAGGCCCCATCAAATCACCACGTCAAGCCGTCTTTCACCATCTTCTAGGTTGGCTTGACTCCCTGTGGACCTTGCTAGAAGATGGTGATGTGAAGGTGATTGAGCGGGTCAGAACCCGCATTCACGTGCATTCCTCGCTGCCCAAACCGGCCGAGCGCCGGGCGCTCCGAGAAGCCGCAGGCCTCACTCAGCGGGAACTCGCGGACACCATGGGCGTCGACCGGACGACGGTCGCCCACTGGGAATCCGGGCGACACACCCCGAACGGAAAACTCCTCGACGCGTACGTCGACGCGCTGCGCACCCTCCAGGAGGCCGTCTGATGGCTGTCTCCGAGCGGGACCGCGAGGCGATCCGCCGCTACGCCCATGCGCTTGCCGACCAGGCCCCGCCTCTTACTCAGTCGCAGCGTGACCGGCTTCGTGCCCTGCTCCGCCGTGAGCGGCCCGAGCCGCACCGCAGGGCGGCATAGAAGCGACCCCTCGCGTATGCGCCGGTGTTACGAGCACCAGCGACCGCGAGGGGCCTCGACGCAGAACCCGTCCAACGACGAACCCCGGGCCTCATCGCTCGCCAGCGAACCCGGGGTCACGTCCACACAGAAAGGCACCACGTGGTCGCCATGATGCCAGACGGCGCCGACACCGACGAGTGGCACAAGCACGGCCGATATCCCGTTGTGCCGGACAACCCATTCGGCCTGACGCGCGCCGAGCTGCACGCCGAGATTGACCGGCTGCTCGATGCTGGCTGGATGCCGTGGGAGCTACAGAAGCGGTTCGGGCGCGGCTCCTTGGCGGTGGCCGCGTGAACGTCGACATCCCACTGTGGTTCGCCGCCCAGGACATCCACGTCTTCCCGTACCGGCCCGACGACAACAAGCCCTACGGCAACTGCAAGCGATGCGCCCCCACCCTGCGGGATGGGAAGACAACCAACCCCGACTACATCCCGCATGATCCGCGAGACTGCCGCTGCATCGCAAGTGGTGGCCGCTGCCACGCGCTGCACGCGGCCACCACCAACCCGGACCTCATCCGCAAGTGGTGGGAGGAAACCCCCGACGCCAACGCGGGCGCCCACTGCGGCCGCTCAAACATCGTCGGGATCGACCTCGACGCGCACGGCCACGAGCCACCTGAGGACGGGGTGTTCATCCGCGGCGAACGCGTTGACCCGGCCGGGATCACTGACGGCCTGGACGTGTTCGCAGCCCTGTGCGAACTGCGGGGCAGGTGCCTGCCGTGGATCGAGCATCCGACGCTGGCGGTCCTCACGAAGTCCGGCGGGATCCAAGCCTGGTTCCGTGTCACCAGCGGATACGAGTGGCGCGGCGGCGACTCGGTCGGGCACGGATTCGGATGGCAAGCCGACTTCAAGGCCGGCGACCAGTCAATGACGCTGCCCGGCACCGTCACCCGCAAGGGCGCGTATCGGGCGCTTGGCGATGCGCGGTCTATCGCGCCGCTCCCGACCTGGCTGCGTACGGAGTTGGAGCGTATCGGCCGGTGGGTCGACCCGAACCCGCCGCGGTTCGTGGCACCTCCGGCGCCGCTCAAGGACCTGTCCCGGTACACGACCCGGGCTCTTGAGCGTGAGCTCGGGGACCTGGCCGCCGCGCAGCCCGGCGCGCTGCACGACGCCGTCCGCGACTGCTCGTACAACATCGGCCAGCTGGTCGGCGCGGGCCTCATCGACCGTGACGCCGCGCGCCAAGCGATCACCGCAGCAGCAGCGCAAGCCGGAGTCAGTCCCGAAGAGCGGAAAGCCCAGAGCACAATTCGTGACGGCCTCAATGCCGGAATGCGGTCGCCTCGGAAGATCGGAGAAGCCGCGTGACCACCGTATTCGATCCGGCTACGACCGCCGCACAGCTCACCGAACATCTCGACGGGCGCCCGCGCTGCCCGCACCACGACCAGGTGCTGCCGTGCCAGCACATGGCGTGCCGCCCGCCCGACGAGCCGGAGCCCGAACACGACCCCGCTGACGAGACCGACGAGACCGACGAACAGGGCAAGGACGACAAGCCCGAGTCGGAGCTGGCGCGCAAGCTCGCCACGCTGAAGACGCCAGACGACATCTGGAAGCACCCACACATGCGGTACATCGAGAAGGTCGCCAAGTCGGTCGGCGTGAAGCGCGAAGGCGTGTTCGTCAGGCTCGGCAACCGGGCCGCAGTCCTGGCCGGCCCGAACGTCTGCGGCTCCATCAACGAGCGAGGCACGTTCCCGCTCACCACGATCAACGTGATGGTGGGGCGCTCCGGTGCCGGATCGAACGTCACCGCGCGCGCCGTGGACCGGGCCCTGCCCGTCCCCAAGAAGCTTCTGAGCGCCCCGCCGACGGTGGAGGCCGCCGACCAGGTCAACGAACTCGACTGGGGGTACAAGACGCTGAAGCCTGCCACCGGTTCGGCCCTGCTTGCGAACATGCAGCGTCTCGTCCCGGTGACGCAGGAGGAGGATGCCGCGCCGATCATCGCGTACCTGCCGCGCGTGGAGTTGAACTACACCGAGGGCGAGACGCTGCTCGGCACGATGAGCAAGTCGAAGTCGTCCGGTTCGCAGGGCGCTGCGATCGCCCCGTACATCCTCGATGGGTACTTCGGTGACGCGCTCCAGTACGACATCACCAAGTCGGAGGAGCGCGCACCGATCCCGGCCCGCGTGTACACCATGGCGACGAACGCCTATTTTCAGGTCGAGTTCATCGGCACCGTGATGGGGCAGACGACAGGCTTCGTCCAGCGCGCCAACTTCGTCCCGCTCATGAAGGAGCGCGGCGACGAGGAGCGCATCGCGGCAGCCCGTGAACTCATCAACGGCGGCACGGTCTCTCCGGAGGAGCGCGCGCGGCTACTGGCCAGCCTCGGCGAGCAGCCCAAGCATCCCGGTCCGTTCAAGGGTGCGGCAGAGTTCCTGACGCAGGTGTCAGGGGCGCGCTCGACCCGGAAAAAGATGATGCGGATGTGCCGCACGATGGCCGAGGAGATCGCGCTGATCCAGGCGGGCATCGACGAGGGCCTCGCCCAGGACGACCCGGAGTCCAGCCACAAGGCCGTGGCCATGTACCGGATCGCGGCGCAGTCGGCACTGCTGCGCTATTCGCATGACATCAACGAGGACGACTGGGAGATCGCGAAGGAGTTCTCCCGGTTGGACCAGCAGACCCGCGAGGTGTGCCGCGAGTGGGGTGAGCTGATCCGGCAGAAGGACGACGCGGAGGACAACGCAAAGACTGCGCGCCGGACGCGAACCGCTGAGGATCAGCGGGCTTTCCAGCGGGGCGAGCACACGAGCGTGGCGAAGAAGGTCGGGCGTGTGCTTCGTGAGTACGTGCGGGAAGAGCCGCGCACGGGCAAGCAGATGGCCGACCGGATCGCGAAGGAAGACGTGGCCTACTGGTCGCTCATCAGCGGCGGCGGCACGAAGACAACGCTGCGGGATGCGGCCCTTCGGTGGGCGCGAATCGCCAAGGTCGGGACTCGATACATGCTGCCACCCGAGAGCTGATTTCAGTAACTCTCTGTACACCACGACGCTTTCGATTTGAGAGTGCGGGTGGTTCGGGTGGTTCGGGTGGTCGCACCACCCGAACCCGCACCCCCGTACCCCCACTAAATAAGACAAAAAAGACGCAAATTTCGTAGTGGCTTTCCAACAGCCACCCGTAAAACCGCAGGTCAAAAGAGCGAGATGCCCGATTCGGAGAGCGGCAGGCACCACCCGAACCACCCGAACCACCCGCAGTTTTCCACCCGCACTTTCCATCACGCTCCGTATGCCACCGAAGGAACTACGAACAATGCCCAACCCGAATGCGACCGACTACGGCTCCTACTACTGGTGCGCGATCCTCGCCGACACCAAGCGCACCGAGGTGTACGTCATGGCCGACAAGGCCACCACCGACGGCGGGACCCTCACCTTCTGGCAGCAGCGCGAGGACAAGCCGGATCAGCCGACCGTCGCCTTCGCGCCCGGCAAGTGGCTCGCGTTCTACGCCGCTTCCTGCATGGACGGTCACGCCGTCGCGGTCGAGCACTGGCCCGGCCAGATCGCCAAGTAACCCCACCACCCGACACCTCCCGCCCCTGAACGGAGACCCCATGACCAACCTGAACCCCGCCACGCCCCGCAACCTGTTCTCCACGGCGATCGGCCCGCACGGCGTACAGCACATCGACGCCAGAGTGAACGGCCCCGCCATCGACATGACCCTCGTCGGCGCGTTCCTCCGCGACCAGAAAGCCGTATGGCGCCTACGCGCCGCACCACCCGCCGCAACCGAACTGTTCACCGCCATGCGCAACGGCACCTTCTACGGCGGCTACTACGACTCGGACTCCGCCCTCGTGTTCCGGCCCGAACACGACGGCGTCCCGGTCGGGATCCTCGCCCGCGTCGACGGCCTGGACGGCGACGAACCCCGCCCGGACCGCACCTTTGATCTGACGCTCGACATGTGGGCCCAGCTCGGCGCGGAGCTGCTGCGCCTGGTCCCTGCGGTCGGCGAGGGCGAGGAACTCCCGTACGAGGACTTCCACCTGTGCTCGGCGTGTGATCGTCCGGTGTTCGACTCCGAGCCGACCATGTTGGTCGGCGCGTCTGGAGTCCTCGCGATGGTGTGTGCGTGGTGTGCGTCGGGGGAGTCCGCGCAGCTGGCTGACGCACTGGACAAGGCCGGCGTCGCGCCGGGCACGTCGGCCGCGATCCGTGAAGTTCTCGCCGTGGTGGCCGCCGTATGACCAGCCACGTCGAGCAGCAGATAGCGGCACGCATTGCCCAGGCCCGCGCCCGGGTTCAGCGCGCGTACGACGAGGATATCCAGCCGCTGGCCAGGCACGGCGGCAACCGTAGGCCGGACGGGAGCCAAGGTAATCAGATTACCTTGACGAAGCAGCGCGGTGGTTCCCGCGACTACGTGATCGCCCGCCTCGAACGCGACGACCCGCCGCTCGCGCAGCGCGTGAAGCGCGGCGAGGTCACCGCCACCGCCGCGGCCCGCCAGAAGGGCAGCGCCCCGCAGCTCGGCGCCCGACACCCGGGCGAGTCCGGCCCGTTCGGCGAGTACGGCGCCGGCGAGGACGACGAGCCCGACGACGACGGCCAGGACGACGAGCAGCACGACCACACTGAGGAGAGGACCAACCCGTGACCGAGGCTTACGGCGCTAGCGCCGTAAAACGCGCTCGGCGTACGAAAGCCGAGATAGAAGCCTTCCGCACCAACATCTTCGACATCGTCGCCGAACACCAGCCCTGCTCCGGACGCCAGATCTACTACCGCGCCGTTGTCGCAGCGCTCATCGACAAGGACACCGCTGGCAGCCGCAAGAACGAAGCAAAGATCGGCCGCGCCCTCAACGACATGCGCGAAGCCTTCATCGACTGCGACACACTCCACGACACCGCCGCCCTGGCCCGTCTCATCGAGGCGATGGAACTCGGCGACATCGACGACTACACCCTCAAGTGCGAGGTCTACCGGCATCTCGGCGTCATGCCCATGTGGTGGATCAGCGACGACACCCGCGCCCGGCACCACAACTCCGGATACCGCGACAAGGACGACGCCCTCAGCGAGTGGCACGACCAGTACCGGCGCGACCTGTGGCAGACGCAGAAGTGCCGTGTGGAGGTGTGGTGCGAGAGCAGCTCGCTGGGCGCCGTGCTGCTCGGCGTGTGCAAGGAGTACGGGGTGGACCTGTACCCGTGTCGGGGGCAGGCGGGGAAGGGCTTCCTGTGGGATGCGGCCCAGAAATACCCCGAATTCGGTAAGCCCGTCGTGGCCTTGTACGTGGGCGACTTCGACCCGGCCGGCCTCGACATTGGTACGTCGGTCGAGCAGCGCCTGCGCCGGTACCTGCCGCGCGGTAAGAGCGTCGACTTCCGGTTCCGGCGGATAGGCGTCACGGCCGAGCAGGTGCGAGACATGCGGCTCCCTGGGCATGGCCTCAACCCGAACATCTCGGCGGCCCAGCGGAGTCGGTTCTTCGGTGTCTGCGACGAGCACGGCATTCCGAGAGAGGCCGTGGAGGCTGAGGCGATGGCGCCGGCGGTGGTGCGTCGGCTCCTCGCCGATGCGATCCGTGAGTACATCGACCCGGTGCAGTGGGAGTTGGAGCAGATGGTGGAGGCCTCCGAGAAGCGCGATATCTGGAGTTGGCGCACAGACAGCCGTGCGTCGTGACCGCGACGTATGACGGCCGCCCGGGACCTATCCGGGCGGCCACCACCAGCATCTCAGAGGAGAACCCCGTGACCCCCATCGAGGCCGTGGTCGCCGAACTCGACCGCATCACCCAACTCCCTGCCGTCCAGGACCAGGAAGGCGGGGCCGACACTTTCGCCGTCGGTGCCCGCTGGACTCTCCGCATGATCCGCGAAGCCATCGAGCGTGGCGCGCCCGCACCCCCGGTCGTCCGGGACCGGCCGCAACTCGAACTCGTCCAGACCACCCACTGACCCATCTCGGCCCGGTCGTCGCCGCGGCGGCCGGGCCTGTAATCGATCACTAACGCGCGAAGGAAGGAACACCCCGATGACCGCAGGTTCGATGGGTACGCCGGATGACGGCGCTTCGATGGGTCGGCGGCGCTGTACGGCCCGTCGTACGGATGGTGAGCCGTGTGGTAACCGGCCGTTGAAGGGGCAGATGGTGTGCAAGTTCCACGGTGGTAATGCTCCGCAGGCGAAGGCGGCGGCAGCGCGTCGGCGGGTGGAGGTGGAGGCGCGCCAGGTGCTTGCCGAGTTGGGGGTGTCTCCGGTCGGTGATCCGCTGGAGGCCCTGCTCAGGCTCGCGGGTCAGGTTCTTGCCTGGCAGGAGGCGACGGCTGCGCTGGTGAACCGGCTCGACAGTGTCCGTTACGCGGGTGCCAATGGCGCCGAGCAGTTGCGTGCCGAAGTCCAGTTGTACGAGCGGGCGATGGATCGGGCGATTCAGGTGTTGTCGGCGATCGCGCGTCTGGGTATCGATGAGCGGCTTGTGGCGGTGACGGAGAAGCAGGCGGATGCTGTTGTTGGGGCGATCAATGCTGCGTTGGAGGCGGCGGGCGTGAGTGGGGATCAGGCGGAGCGGGCGCGGCGTGCGGCTGCACGGCATTTGAGGAGCGTGGACTGATGGATGGTCTGAAGCGGGCGGCGGATTGGCTGGAGTCCGGCCGGCCGGGCGAGCGGGATCTTGCTGCGGAGCAGGTCCGGTATGGAGAGATGTTGTGGAATCTGGACGGCACCCGTGCGTACGAGCGGCAGACCGAGGACGTCTACGAACTGGCCCTCGTCACCGGCGAGTCCGCGCTGGTCTACCGCGTGACCGGCTTGGAAGGCGCGTGTCTGCGGTGAGGGCGTTTGGGGTGGCGGCGGGCTGGTTGGAGGAGGGCACGCCGGAGGCTCGCGGGTTGGGGGCCGAGATCTTTGCGCTGCTCGAGGTGTTCGACGAGGAGGAGTTCGCTGAGGTGGCCGAGGCGCTGGCTACGGGCGTGTGGCGGGAGCGGTGGTGAAGTTCAAATGGCCGACGGTGCTGTTGGGTACGCCTTCGTTCGTGCGTGCCGCTGAGCTGCCGCTGAGGTGCACTGTGGACCCGGAGGCTTACCACCGGCCTGGCACGGCGCCGGAGGATGCCGAGCGGCTGTGTGAGGGGTGTCCGTACTTGCTGGCGTGCCGGGTGTACGGGTTGCGGCACGTGGAGTTGTCCGGTGTTTGGGGAGGTACGACGCAGGGGGAGCGGGAGAGGTTGCGGCGTGCGGCCGGGGCGGCGGCGTAGGTGGTGGTGAGGCCCGGCCCCGGGAGACTGGGGCCGGGCCGTTTTTGTACCCGGTGAACGCAATCGACCTTTCCCTATTCTACGGCCTTTTTGCAGGTCAGGCGGGTAGAATGAAGAGGGAATTGCACTCTGGGGGGAATTGAATACTGACTGGTGATTCAGTGGCTGCATGGGAGACGCAGATGGTCACACAGGTGGAGATCGACGCGGCCGAGGCTGCGGTCGAGCAGGCGGAGACCGCGCTCGACGTGGCGGAGGCGCATCACTCGGGCGCCGGGTCTGAGCGCAGTGTGCAGGAACTCCGGCTCGCACAGTCGGTCGCGAACGGTGCTCGTGACCGGGTGCGTCAGCTGAGGGCGGCGTGGGCGCGTGAGCGGGCGGCGGAGGCGCGCCGTGCGGAGGCTGAGGAGAACTTCCCCGAGAAGCGGCGGGGGGCGCTCACACGGCAGCTCGGCGACGCCAGGGATGAGGCCGCGCACGCGCTCGCCAGTCTGGAGAGGGCGGCGGTGGAGGCGATGGCGGCGGTGGCCGCGTACGGCGCGGCGGTGCGGGAGGCGTCGGGCGAGCTGATGGCTGCGGGCCTGCGGGCCGGCGAGGGCGGCCCGGACGGCGGCGGTGTGGATGGGAGCGTTCACCTCGGCGGCGAGCAGTGGCGGGGGGCGGAACCTGGCAGCGTGGTGGCCGCGGTGATGCAGAGCGTGGTGGCCGCGTACGACGGGCGGCATCCGCTCGCGCAGCTGCGGTGGGCGCAGTTGGGTGGCCTCGTCGAGACGCAGGCGAGGGCGGAGTTGCTGGCGCGGGCGGCCGGGCGGTGAGCGGGTCCTACGCCGAGGAGTACGGCGCCGGTGGCCCGGACGACGATGGTGTGGCGGCGCAGGCCTGGGCGATGGCGGGACGCCTCGACAGCGCCCGGGAGACGTACGTGAAGGAGTCCCGGGAGAAGCGCACCGGCCCGGTCCTGAAGGCGCTCCTGGCGGCGCTGAACGGTCCTGCGGGCCGGTGACGTTGAAGCCCCCGGCCCGGCCTGTCACGGCCGCGCTCGGGGGCTCCTCGCCTACTTGCCGATCTGCCACTCCACCGGCTCATCCAAATCCCCCGGCGAGTACAACACCCGCTCCGCCCGGCCGAACCCCTTCGGTACCTCGAAGAAGATGTTGCCGCGCACGCAGTCTCCGCCCTTGACCTTCGCGTCCATCGGATACGCCGGCGGCGGCAACTCGCTCCCCGTCATGTGGAAGGGCTCCAGCCGCGATCCGTCCTCGTAGGCCAGGGACCACGTGAACGGGGCCACTGTGATGGGCTGCTCGCCTTCGTTGCATACCTTGACCTCGATGAGGGCCAGCTTCTGCCCGTCCTGGAACAGTCCCACCGGGCTTCTGAGGCCCTTGTCCTTGTGGGCGAGTACGGCGGCGGAGAACTTGTTGCCGCCCGCGTCGATGTCGACCTTGTCGCCGAGCTTCAGCGTCTCCTGGCTAGGCGAGGGGGACGGGCTTGCCTTCTTGCTGCTGGCTGACGGTGTGCTGGCCGCTTTGACGACAGTCGGGGCCGGGCCGCTGTCGGAGGAGCCGGAGACGACGACACCTGCGGTGACGATGCCTGCGATGAGTACGGCTGCTGTGCTGATGATGATCGTGTTCGTGTGGTTGCGCTTCGGTGGCTGCGGTGCCGGTGGTGTGGCAGGCGCGGGTGGCGGTGTGGTGTCGCTCATGGTCCCCCCAAGGGCGTGCGTGGTGGAGACCCGCATCATCCGGTGTGCGCGGGCTGTGTGGGGGGCATGTGTCCGGGCTGTGACCCTGACGGGTGGTGGGTCGGCCCCGGGCGGGCGCGGTCGGCCGGGGCGCACTGGTCAGGTGGGGGCGCTGTCCTCACCTCGGCGGGGCGGTCCTCGCCCGCGCCCAGGGCGGACCTCCCGCACCTCGTTAGACATCCCACGAGGTAGATGCCGCCCGCCCGCGCCCGGGGCTCGACCCAGACATTTTGCGGTGGCAGATCTGCCACCAATGCCGCCCGCCCGCGTGGGGCGTCCGGGGAGCATGACCTCCTTTACGTCGGTCATGCCGCCCGCGCTCGGGGCGGACCCTCCCCCACCAGCCGTGCTACGACTCCAGCAGGCGGGCATGGAGCGGCCCCGGTCGGCGACGGGGGACACCGGCCAGGGCCGTCGAACCCGCCCCGCCAGAGCTCTTTTGGAGTCTCCAGCGGGACGGGCGTTCAGCGGGGGCTGGGCAGGCGCCCCACGCGCGTGGCTCCTCCGCAGTCCTCGCACGTGACGACGACGGCGCCCTGATAGATCACCGCGTAGGTGTTGCTGCGGCGGCATTCACGGCACGGGGTCCGGCTGAACTGCTGCCCGGCCCGAGCGAATGCCTCGCTGACCTGTGAGGCCTGCATGGCTCAGGCGGCGCTGACGGCGGCCGCCTGAGCCAGCTCGTCGTCGGTGGCCATGAGCTCGTCGAACTCGCCGTCCTTGATGCCCTGGCAGAACTTGGTGAACTCGGCGCGGGTGAAGCCCAGGACGGGGCTGTCGGGGAACTTGTCGTCGCTGATCTCGATCATCCGCGTGCCGTCGGGGACGTGCGGGTGGGGGTGTTCCTTCGCGTCGGGGGCGGCGGCCACGATGACGCAGTCCTTGAGGATGGGGTCCAGGTCGGTCCGGCTGGCCTTGCGCCAGTCGCGTCCCGGCGCGTTGCTGTTCTCGTACGCCTTGACCGTCCGGCCGTTGGTGATGGTTCCCACGGGCGTGCCTCTCTGGTAGTCCTGCGGCTGGGGCCCGGCCCCGCACTCGACCTGTCCAGGCTTTGGGGGTGCGGGAGCCGGGGTCTTGCGACCCCTCCCGCTGCGGCTTGCGGTCCGCGGGCGGGAGGGGCGTTCATGGGGTGCGACCGTGACCCGGTGGTCGCCGCGGGGTGTGTCAGGCAGGCGTCCGCGCCGGCACCAGAGCGGGGACCGAAGTGGTCACGGCCGCCGCATACACGGCGAGGCCGACGCGGCCTTCATGGCGTCGGCGCGGTGAGCTGCTCGTAGTGGTCACAGAGGGCGTTCAGGGCGCGGGCCAGACGACGCGCGTGCCCGATGGGCCCGTTGTAGCGGGGGCTCGGCTCGGCCCGGAGCCTTATGCGGGCCTCCCCGAGACAGCCGAGGACGCAGTACCGGCGAATACTGTCCCTGCCCAGCTTGCGGGCCGCCGCCTCGAGTTCGGGGATGAGTAGCCGCAGGTGCCCGCGCAACACCTCCGTCAGCGTGTCCAGGTCGGCGCCGGAGGGCGGCTTGATGGCCGGCGCGCCTTCGGGGTCGAGGAGCACGTCGACGGACTCGCGCATCGTCGCCAGGTCCACGGGCGCGGTGGTGCTGGCGTTGTCCACGGCGGCGTTCACCGGCCCACCGCCGGACGGTGGCGCGGGCACTGGCACGGCGGGTACTTCGTGTCCAGCTGGACAGGCAGCGGCGTGCAGCAGGGCGACACGGTGCGGGTGCCGCGGTCGTCGGTGACGGTGCCGTGGCGGTCCACGGTGTACACGCGGATCGTCATCCCGCCGCCCTCTGTGCGCGGCCGGGGCGGGGCTGTACGGTGCGCCATGTCGACTCCTTACCAGTCGGCCTGCCCCGGGACCGTGACAGCGGTCGCCGGGGTGTTGACGATCTGGCCAGGATCTTGTGACGCAGGGTGGTGGTTCGATCCCCTACCGGTAATCTCACGGTGGGATGGCTTTCATTCCGTTCGTGGATACCGGGGGCCGCATCGTGGGAACCGCGCTGGAGCCGATCGAACTGCCCGGCTGGGCATGGGAACGTGCCGACGTCCGCCAGGCCCTGCGCGCGCGGGACATGGGCGCCGTTTTCCGGTACGTGCAGCAGTACGCCGGCGCGAGCCAGGCCCGTATCGGGGTGGCCACGGGGATGACGCAGGCCCGCGTCAACGAGGTCATCAACGGGCGCCGCGAGGTATCCCGGCTCGACGTGTACGAGCGGATCGCTGACGGCCTGCACATGCCCGACGATGCCCGTCACCTGCTCGGCCTGGCCGCGGGCCGTGAGAAGCGGTCGGGCGGGGCGGCGTTCGATCTTGCCGCGTTTCCGGAAGTCGTGCGCGTGTACGCGACGCAGAGCTCTGCGGCCGCCGAGATTCAGCAGCAGGCCCGCGAGGCCACGGAGTTGGATGTGCTGGCGGTGCGGGGGCTCGGCCTGATCGGGTTGAACGACAGCCTGCTCCGCGCCTGTCTGCCGCGCGAACAGGGCGGCAAAGGGCTTCGGGTGCGGGTGGCTCTCCTCGACCCGGACAGCGATGCCCTGGCCCGGCGGGCGGCCGAGATCGGGGAGTCCCATGAGTCCCTCGCGTCCGGGGTGCGCCTGGCGGAGGCCCGGTTACGGGAGTTGGCCGCGGCGGGTGACGTCGGCGTGTGGCGGTACCGGATGCTGCCGACGTGGCGGCTCATCCGCACGGACTCCACGATGTTCGTTGGCGCCTTCGACGCGGGTTGGGAGGGCCACGAGAGCGCGTTGTACAAGGTGATGGAGACACCGCACGGCCCCTTGTACCGGGGGTTCCGGCGGATGTTCGAGGCGGTCATCGACGGCGCGCAGCGCACGGTCTGACGAGGAGAGGGGAACGCGGGTGATCGAGGCGGAGTTGAAGGCGCGCGTCCAGGCGCCGGAGCAGGTAATGCGGCTGCTCGACGAGCGGGCCACGGCCCGGGTTGAGGTGTACCGGGACACGTACTACGACCGGCCTGACGGGTCGCTGGAGAAGGCCGACGAGGAGCTGCGCGTACGTACGGTGCACGGCGCCGACGGCACTCGTACGGTCCTCACCTATAAGGGGGCCGCGGTCGATGAGGCGTCCGGGTCGAAGCCGGAGCACGAGACCCGTGTCGAGGATGCCGACCAGGCGCACGCGATCCTCCGCGGTCTGGGGCATGTGGTGCTGATCGCGTTCGAGAAGCGGTGCCGCAACTACAACTTCACCGCGTACGGCCGGCGGATGCTTGCCACGCTCGTGCGGGTGCCGGAGATCGACGGGACGTTCCTGGAGGTCGAGACCCTCGTCGACGAGGACGACGTCACCGCGGCCCTGGACGACATCCGCGCCGTCCTCGCCGGGCTGGGTATCGGTGCGGACGATCTGACTCGGGAGACGTACACGGGCGCCGTGGCTGCGCAGCGCCGCTGACGTTTCGCTCCCTCGGTGCCCGGCTGGGCAGTAGCGTGTGCCCACTCGAATCTGGGGGGGGGCTTGGTGAGCAAGGGAAACGGCGGGGCGGTCGACGCTGGGGTGTTCGTCGCGGCGCTGGTGCTGCTGTTCGTGAGCATCATGAAGGATTGGCCGGTCGTCCCATGGCTGTGCCTGGTCGTCCTGATCGGTGTGATGGTGACGACGGCCGCGCGCCGGCAGCAGGCGGGCGGGGCGACGCCATCGGATGGGGAGCGGCCGTGGCGCCGAGGGCCGAGGTAGGCGCGCGCCAGGCATGGTGAAGGCCCCCGTCCTCGAGGTCCAAGGACGGGGGGCCTTGTGCTACTTCTGCGCCTGCTCGCGTGCCACCTGCTCCGCGATGGTGACTGGCGGCGGGGCTGGCGTCGGCCGGTGTGCCAGGGCTTCGCGGAGGGTGGTGGGTGCGTCGTCGCGGTGGACGGTGCGGACGCGGACGGTGCGGGTGTGCTGCTCGGCCATGGTGTGCCCTTCAGCTGGTTGCTCACCTTTCGGCTTCCAGCATACCTTCCAGCATCACTTCCGGTATGCTTTCCAGCATCATTCTAGTGATGTGGGAGGAGCCCGCATGGGCATCAACGAGATGACCGACCAGGAGTACAAGGTCATGGAGAACCGGCTCCGCCGCGCAGCCGACCGACAAGGTCTCCGGCTGGAGAAATCCCGGGCGCGGGACCCGCGAGCGATCACCTACGGCACATACATGATCATCGATGCGAACACGACCGCGCTCGTCGCCGGAGATAGCACGAACGGCTACGGCCTCACGCTGGACGAGGTCGAGGAGTACCTGACGGGCGACCGCGACTGACCCGGGCACGGACACAGCGAAGCCCCTCAGGCGTCCGTCACAGTCGCTTGAGGGGCTTTGTGCTGCACGCTACCGGCAGGGTCTGACAGCGGGCTCCGCAGAGCAGGGAGGGAGGCCTTACAGGGGAGGCTGAACCCCTGTTTGCAGGGTCCTGGAGGGCCTCGCAAGCCGCCTCCCTAGCCTCCCTAACCCGTCGTTTCCGCAGGTCATGCACAGGGAGGCAGGTGGGGGAGGAGGTGAGGGAGAACTCCCTCAGATGTCGTCGGCTCCCTCGTCGTCGATGTCGTCGGCGAGGCGCTGCAGGATGGCGTCCTGGACGCGGTCGCGGGACACGACCATCCGCCCGCCGGACTTGTACTGCTCGGCGTCGAACGGCTCCAACGCCTTCTTCAGATCCGCTGGCGACCACTCGCGGTAGGCGTCCGGGCGGCGCTCGGCGAGCCGGTGCAGGACCTCCTGTACGAGCATGCGCGGCTCGTCGCCGAGGACCGCGGCAACGTCGGCAAGCGGGTCGACCGGCTCGAACGTCGGCCCGTCCTCGGGGCCGGTGCCCTCGTACAGGCCCATGGCCCGCTCGACGACCGGCGTCACCTCGTCGGACTTCTCATCCTTGCGGACGTAGTGGGAGCGGATCACCTCGAACGGCTTGTTCGTGAAGCCCACGGTCACGGCCGTGCCGATGTCCTCCCCGGGAATCAGGGTGGTCGCGGTGATGCCGGCCTTGTGCCTGCCGGAGCCGAGGAGACCATCGTTGGCGACGTGGTCACCGACGGCGAACGCCACCCGGTGCGAGGTGTTGCGGGTGACGTCGCGCGGCAGGCTGTCCGCGGTCGGGGACACGGTCACCCAGATCAACGTGATGCCGACCTTGCGTGCCTTCTTCATCACCTTCACCGCGAGCTCGGCGGCCTCCTTGCCGTACTCCTTGTGCATGAACAGCTCGTGGCACTCGTCGAACACGACAACCTTCGGCCGCATCCGCGGGTCCCGCGCGGCGAGTTCGCGGGTCAGCTTGGTGTTCTCACCGCCGAGGGCCTCCAGCAGCTTGCCGCGTTCGGTGACGTCGTCCCGCAGACCGCGCAGAGCGTCCAGGGCGGCTTTGATCTGCTCGTCTTCGTCGCCCTTGACCAGCACCCGCAGGCGCGGCTTCAGCGGGTCATAGTCGACGTTGTACGCCATCACGTACGCCTCAACCTCGACGAGCGGGTCAAGGATCGCACCGAGGAGCAGGGCGATGACCAGCGACGACTTACCCGAGCCCATGATGCCGCCAACCATCCAGTTCGCCGCCATCAGCTTCCCCACAATCGGCTCGCCGCGCTGGGAGACGGCGACGGGCACGCCCTTGAAGTAGTCCGTGGTGCCCTCGGCGAGGAGCGGCCACGGCGGCACGGGACCGGACAGGGAGCCTTGGTCGGCCACCCACAGGTCGAGGACACCGGGCAGCTTCGGCGGTTCCGTCGGCCACACCTCGACCGGCTTCCTGAGGAGGTTGTGCGCCAGGACCGGCTTCTTCCCGGCGACCATCTCGACGGTGACACCCAACGGCAGCTGCAGCTGCGTGTGCCACCCGTTCCCGGACCGGGTCGTGGGCTGCACCCAGCGCGGCTTCCAGCCTTCCTTGATGGCCTTGTTGAGCTGCGGAATCGACAGGTTCTCCAGGGCGCGGAGGATGGCGTTCTCGTCGGGGACGACGTCCCGCTCCTCGCCCTGCTCGGGCAGTGCCCACGTGGGTGCGGTCTTCTGGCCGCGGCCGACCGCCCATGCGCCGGCCAGGGCCAGCCAGGGCAGCGCGTACAGCAGCGGCTCCCAGATGACGCCGGCGATGAACGCAACCCAGCCGACGAACTCAATCACCGCGTTCAGCGGGGTGAGGACGTCGTGCACGTCGTGACTGGCCCAGGCCATCAGGATGCCCAGCATCAGCAGCACCCCGGCCGCGCTCCCCGCCGCGGAGGCGATGGCTTTCGGGGCATTCAGCGCCAGCTGCAGCAGGTCCATGCGCCGCTTGTGCCTGGCAAAGCGATACGCGTAGGCCCGCTGCTCCCACTTGGTGACCATCTCCTCGTTCCCGGCGGCCTCAGCGATGCGCATCATCCGGTGGTGCATGGCCGTGGTGCGGGCCTCCCACGTGCGGCGGGCGAGGATGCGGGTCCCGCCCCACAGGTAGGAGCCGTGGCGGACGGTGAAGCGGTAGGCGGGGTGTTGGCGGGTGTCGACGAACACGCGGCGCAGGGAGTCGATGCGTACGCGGCGGCGGTTGTGCGGCTTGTCCTCGGCGGCGGTCGGCTTCTCGGCGGTCGGCTCGGGCGTGAACTTGAGTAGGGACACGGCCGGTTCGGTGTGCCCGTTGATCGGTTTTACGGGGGCGTCGGTCATGCTGGTGTTCCTGTCTCCCTGGGTGGGGTGATGGGCCCGGGGATGGCCGTTGACTTGGCGGTTTGGGGCCGTCCCCGGGGCGCTCTACTTCTTGGTCTTGCGCTGGAGGGCCTGGCGCTCGATGCGCTCCACGCGGCGCTGCAGGTCGGACAGGTCGACGTTGGGGCCGGCCACGCCGCGCTTCGCCATACGGGCGATCAGGGCGGCGACGCGCACCTTCTCGCCGGTGGTGAAGTCGGCGAAGCGCAGGTCGTCGGCCATCAGAGCGTGGCCTTCTCGCGGATGTCCCAGACGAGACCGAGGTCATCAACCTCGAGCACGATGCCGCAGCAGCCGCACGTGTGGACGCGGTGGCCGCGCTTGTCGGCGGGCGTGCTGGTCATCTCGTCGTCGCAGCAGACGGGTACACCGTCCTCGATCTCCATTCCGGGGGTCAGCGTCATGCCGTAGATCGTCGGTTCCGAGTAGCACATTGGGGTCTCCTACTTGGTGTTGGGGCGGATCGGACGGCCTGTCCGGCCCCACCGCCCGACTCACTTCCTGGCGGGAAGTAAGCGGGACGGAAGGGCAGGTCAGCGCTTCTTCTGCATGTCGCGCCACATGTCCCGCAGGACGAGGACGACGATCGCGGCGACGCCGCCGAGGATGGCCAGCGCGATGGACGCGAACGCGATGCCGACGCCGCCGACGCATACCGCGCATGCGATGCCGATCCACTCGCCCGTGCTGCGATGGGCCTTGTGGTCGTGCTGGCAGGTGTGCGTCGGCGCCTGTGCCTGCTGCTGGGTGGCGAGCTTGGCGAGTTCCAGCGCGGCCATGGCCAGCTGCACGCCGGCGGTATCGGTCTCGGCGGCGCGCACTGCCGCTTCCGCCTTCTGCAGCGGGTTCTGCTCGGTCATCGCGTCCACCTCCAGCGGGACACGTACGGGCAGGCGAGGACACCGGCGGCGAAGGCGATGGTGACCGGCTGGACGACCGCGGCCAGGACGCTGGCGACCGGGGCGAGCGGCAGTCCGAAGGCGAGCCACAGCAGGGCCAGGACAGCGCCGAACAGGATGGGACGCACCGTTATCACTCCTCACCCTGGGCGGGCTCGGCGAGCGCCTTCTCACGGTCGTACAGGGCGTCGATCAGGTCCCATCCGCCAACCAGGCCACGGGCGTTCATCTCGCTCCGCATGACCTCCCGGAACCGGCGCTTCGACGGTGGCG
>DASTBI010000114.1 GCA_035712145.1 Candidatus Eisenbacteria bacterium
CCACGCTGGGCGGGACTTGCCTCAACGTCGGATGCATCCCGAGCAAAGCCCTGCTGGATTCAAGCGAGCACTTTTCGCTCGCCCGCCATGGCTTCGCGGCCCACGGCATCAAGGCCCAGGTCGAGCTCGACTTGCCCACCATGCTGGCGCGCAAGGACCAGGTGGTGAAGGAGCTGACGAACGGCATCGGGTTCCTGTTCCGCAAGAACAAGGTGGATCGCGTGACCGGTGCGGCGCGCATCCAAGGCGCGGGGCGGGTCGAGGTGACCGGTCCCGAGGGCGCCCGCACGCTGCAGGCGAAGCGGATCCTGATTGCGACCGGCAGCAAGCCGGCGGCGCTCAAAGGGATCGAGTACGACGACCGGCGCATCGTCCATTCCACCCACGCCTTGGCTCTGCCCGAAGTGCCGAAGCGGATGGTGGTGATCGGGGCAGGCGCGATCGGGCTCGAGCTGGGCTCCGTCTGGATGCGTCTCGGCGCCGAGGTCGAGGTCCTCGAGTACATGGATCGCATCGTTCCCGGCATGGACCGGAAGAGCGGCGTGCTCCTCCAGCGGTCGCTCGAAAAGCAGGGCATGAAATTTCGCCTCAAGACGTCGGCCGGCGGCGCGCGTGTCGAAGGACAGCAGGTGATCGTGACGGTGAAGCCCGCCGAGTCGCGAGGCGAAGCTTCCGAGACCAGGTGCGACGTGCTCCTGGTGGCGGTGGGTCGGAGGCCATACACGGAGGGTCTCGGCGCCGCGGAAGCTGGCGTGAAGCTCGACGAGCGCGGTCGCATCGCCGTGGACGAGCACTACCAGACCAGCGTCGAAGGCATCTACGCGATCGGCGATGTCATCAAGGGCCCGATGCTGGCCCACAAGGCGGAAGAGGAAGGCATCGCCGCGGTCGAGCGCATGTCCGGGCTTCCCGGACACGTCGAGTATCGCTGTATTCCCAACGTGGTCTACACCTGGCCCGAGCTGGCATCGGTCGGACAGAGTGAAGAGGAAGCCGCCGAGGCCGGCATCCAGGTCGCGATCGGAACGTTTCCCTTCCTCGCCAATGCCCGGGCCAAGGCGATGGGGGAGCGTGATGGCCAGGTGAAGATCCTCGCGGACGCGAAGACCGATCGGATTCTTGGAGCGCACATCGTGGGACCCCGAGCCAGCGACCTGATCGCCGAGGTGGCGACCGCCATGGAGCTCAACGCGAGCGCGGAGGACATCGCCCGCTCGGTGCACGCTCACCCCACGTTGCCCGAGGCGGTGAGAGAAGCCGCGCTCGCCGTGGCCAAGCGAGCGATCAATGTCTAGCGCCCCGCAGACGATCGGCCCATGGAAGGTGCAGACGCTCGAAACGGGCTACCTGTGGCTCGATGGCGGATCGATGTTCGGCTCGGTCCCCAAGCCCTTGTGGTCCAAGCTCCAGCCGCCCGACGACAGGAACCGCATCCGTCTTGCGATGCGCTGCCTGCTGCTCGAAGGCGATGAAGGGCGGATCCTGGTGGACGTCGGGGTGGGCCACAAGTTCGCGCCCAAACTGGCCGAAATCTATCGGGTGGAGCACGACGTCCATACGCTGGAGCGCTCACTTGCGGCGCTCGACCTGACCCCGGCAGACATCAGCGATGTCCTGCTCACGCATCTCCATTTCGATCACGCCGGAGGGTCGACCAAGCTGGACGGGGGCCAGGTCGTTCCGACCTTTCCCAAGGCGCGCTATCACGTCCAGCGCCGCAACCTCGAGAATGCGCGTCACCCGAATGCGCGGGAGCGGGCGTCCTACATGCCCGAGAACTTCGAGCCGCTCGCCGAGCACGGCGCGCTCGACACCTGGGAGCGCCCGCGCGAGTCGTGGCCGGGCATCGAGCTCATCCCGGCGGAGGGCCATACCCGCGGGCAGCAGCTGGTGCGGGTGTCCGGTCCCGAAGGCGTTCTCTACTACGTCGCCGATCTGATTCCCACGTCGAGCCACGTGCGCATTCCGTTCGTGATGGGCTACGACGTCGCCGCCATCGAGACCATGCAGGAGAAGCAGGCGCTGCTCGAGCGCGCCATCTCCGAGAATGCCTGGATCGTGCTGGAGCACGATCCGCTGATCGCCATGGGCAAGCCGAAGCGAGACGGCGACGACTACGGATGGGCGGAGACGGTGCAGGCCGACGCAACGTCGAGGACGGCCCGGTGAGGCTGATCTTGCTGGTCTTGTTGGTGGCGCTGCTCGGCGCAGGCGAGTGCCGCGATCAGCGCTCCGGGACGCCGTCGTCCAAGGGGGGCGATTCCACCAGGACTCGATTCACCCAGCACGACACGACGATGATCGACTCTCCGATCCCACGCCAGGGCTCGCGCTAGGAAAAGACGTGTTCCATTCCCTCTTCCAGCTCTGGTTCCGACTCACGCTCGAGTGGGGCTATGCCGGCGTGTTCGTGATGATGGCGATCGAGTCCACGGTGTTCCCGCTGCCGAGCGAAGTCGTGGTGCCGCCGGCCGCTTACTGGGCGCAGCAGGGCCGGTTCGACTTCTGGGGTGTCGTGGCGGCCGCCACGTTCGGCTCCTGGGCCGGCTCGGCGCTCTCCTACTGGGTCGCGCGCCGGGCAGGACGGCCGCTCATCATGCGCTACGGCCGCTACTTCTTCGTGCCGGAGAAGAAGTGGCTGCTCGCCGAGCAGTGGATCAACCACTACTCGATGGCCGGCATCTTCTTCGCCCGCCTGCTGCCGGTGGTGCGGCACCTGGTGTCGCTGCCCGCCGGCGCGGCGCGCATGCCGTTCGGGCGCTTCAGCCTGATGACGCTGCTCGGATCCTTCACCTGGTGCACGATCCTGGCCTGGTTCGGCGCGCGCGTCCTGGCGGATCAGCCACGACTCCTCGAGGATCCCGAAGCGCTGGTGCACGTCCTCAAGGACAAGCTCATCTGGTTCGTGGTGGGGACCGTCCTGTTGCTGGGCGGTTACATCGCGGTCGACCTGATCGGCCGCCGCCTGCGCCGCCAGGCCGAGCCCGCCGAGATCCCGTGACCTCGAGGCGCGCCGCGCGACGTGTTCCCGGAGTCCCGACGTCGCCCGGTGGCCAGGATCCTGGAGACCCGAAGGCTGTCCGGTGCTACGCTTCCCGCCTGCCACGGACGATCGTCCTCCTCGGCTTCGGTACTCCTGCCTGAAGACGAGATCGACGAGTCCCCCCTGGAGGTTCGTCATGCGGAAGCAGAGTCTCGTCATTGCTCTCTCGGCATCCATGATTCTCGGAAGCGTGAGCACCGCGCTCAGCGGAGGGCACACCTGGTACGTGAACGAGATCTACAGCAACTCCGACGGCACGATTCAGTTCATCGAAGTCAAGGAGTCCCTGGGTGGGGATTTCGAAACGGGCACTGGCGGCCACAACGTCACCAGCAACTCGCGCAGCTTCACGATCACGAACAACGTGGCCCCGCCGACCGGTGGCCGCCACATTCTGCTGGCCACGCCGGCATTCGTTGGACTGCCTGGAGCCCCGACCCCGGATTACGTCATCCCCGCCGGATCGGTGCCTTTCTTCGCCAGGACTGGGGATGCCATCTCGTACGTGCCCTACTGCACCTTCACCTTCGGCGCGGGCGTTCTGCCCACCGATGGGGTCAACTCGTTGACCATCACATCCCACCACGCACATGCCACGTCCGTCGGCGCCAACTCCCCCACGAACTACGCAGGGGTCACCGGCTCGATCAACGCGACCGTGGGTGTGGGCGATAGCAAGGCGAGGCTGGCCCTTCGCATTCCCAACCCGGTGGTGGGAGCGGTGGCGGTGAGCTTCAGCGTGCCCGGGCCGGGAAAGACCAGGCTCTCGGTGTTCGACGTGAGCGGACGTCTCGTCGCATCCCGTGATCACAATGCAGGCGCCGCGGGGTGGACCACGGTCCGGTTCGACAAGCTGTCCGCGGGCCGCTACACGGTGCGGCTCACTCAAGGCTCGCGGCGAACCTCGTCGTCATTCGTGGTGATCGGGTAGAGCGCTGGCGCCTCGACTCCGGTCGCGAGAGGCCGGAGTCGAGGCGAGCGAGGTTCCCTACTTCGGCCGTGCCGGCTGCGCCGCCGCTCCCGGAATCGATTCGACCTCGACGCCTCGTGACTCCTTCGCGCGGACGGGTGCGAAGCGCGCCAGCAGCGTGTAGACCACCGGCACCATCA
>DASTBI010000115.1 GCA_035712145.1 Candidatus Eisenbacteria bacterium
GCACGGGCAGCGAAGAATGAGAATCCGAGCATCGTGAGCGAGAGGCATAGCGCCACTCGTCGTGCCCGGAGGAGATCGAACCAGCCCTGGAGTGAATGGCTCGGCATCGGGCGGCACAGTATGCGACCCATCGCCGCCCGGCAACGATGCGCCGAGCCCGTGCGCTTCACCGTCCGATCTCGCATTCGTTCGTGCTAGTCTCCCGCTGTTCTCGATCGGCTTCCGCTTCTCCCCAGGTGGAAAGGAAGGTCATGCCCGTCCGCGTTCGCCGTCTCGCGCTCACGCTGCTCGTGACCGCCGGGTTGCTGGCCGCATCCGGCATAGCACTCGCACAGGATTCGACCGTCGTGCGCGGCACGATTCCCATGTCCGACCAGCCGGACGTCGCCTACGTCAAGGCCAAGCACTTCTTTCCTCTGTGGCAGGACAAGCTGACGACTGATCAGTTCCGCAAGCTCCCGCCGGCCTACGGCATCATGGCGATCACCAACTGGCTGCAGTCGGATTGGGAGTTCAAGAGCGCGTCGATCGCCCTGGGGGGCTCCAACCCGATCAGTCTCGATGCTGCCGAAGACGCCACCATGCAGCTCGAGATCACGACCACCGGCCTCAAGGGAGACATCTGGGTGCTGCCGTTTCTCGACGTGATGGCGACGTACGGGGATGTCGAGGTCTCCGCTGAGCTGGGACTGCGTGACATCCCGCTCGATTTCGATCCAGGCAGCGGCTTCACCAATGGCGACGCCATCATCCCGATGGAGTTCGACGGCACCTTCTACGGCGTCGGTATCGTGCCCGCGTACGGGTACCGGCACTTCTATTTCGCCGCCGACATGTCCTGGGTCAAGACCAAGCTGTCGGGGAGCGCCGAGCTCGACGCCAGCGGATTCGTGACGTTCACGGCCGCGCCCAAGGTGGGTTACAACGCCGGAATGTCGCAGCTCTACATCGGCGCGCGCTACGTGTCGAAGAACGAGAACTACACCGGCACCGTCACGCTTCCGAGCGGCAACCCGCTGCGCTTCGACGTGGAGATCACAACGGCATCGTGGGCGCCCAACGTCGGCATGCGCACCATCATTCAGAACCATTGGGAAATCATCATGGAGATGGCCGGCGGCCCCCGAGAACAGATGACCTTCGGCGTGGGGTATCGGTGGTGAGCGCCTCGATGGTCCGGCTCTCTGCTCTCGCGGTCCTCGTTGCGGCGTCCTTGTCGCTTCACGCCTGCGCCAGCATTCCGGGGGACACGGGCGAAGAGCAGGCGATCGAGATCGACAGCCTGGTGACGAAGACCTTGGCGGATCTGGAGAAGCAGGATCCCACGACCAAGGATGCGATCGCGCAGTCCGCGGGCTACGTGATCATGAACAACAAGCTCACCAAGATCCCGCTGATCGGGGTCGGCGCCGGTTATGGCGTCGGCATCAACCAGAAGAGCGGCGAGAGGACCTACCTCAAGATGCGGCGTCTCGACCTCGGCATGGGGTGGGGCGCCCGGGCGGTCCGGCCGGTGCTGATCTTCGAGGACGAGAAGAAGTATCTGGAGTACATCGACGGCAACTTCGACGCCTCGCTGGGCGCGGAGGCATCCGCCAAGGCCGGCGAAAAGGGCGCCGCAGGCGGAGGCGCCACCGAGAATACGAAGGAAGGCTACAAGTCCTACCTGATCACCGACACTGGAGTGTCCGCCACGGCCTCGCTGGCGTTCATGCGGGTGAAGAGGATGAAGCTGAAATCGTGAGCTAGCGCGGCGCCGGCCGGTATTCGATGCGGATCCCGAGCAGCCGCATGTCGCTCGCCGGCTGGAAGTAGATGCCCGATTGCGGGCCGCTGAGCGCGACGCCATCCGACTCGCCAAAGCTGAACCCATCGTACGAGCCCGCGATCGACCAATCCGGGGTGAACGAGTAGCCCACCTCGAGGTAGGGCGTCACGCTCTGCCCGGGCTCGAGCGGCGGATTTTCCGAGAAGCCGAGCTCATCGAAGTGCGCATCCTCGTGCGTGGACAGCGTGAACTTGATCCCCGCCGCGGCCTGCCACGGCATCTCTCTGGAATAGCGATGCTCGGCGCCGAGACGCATGGAGACGATCCGATAGTCTTCGACTTGATCCGAGCCGAGATCCCGGCTCCAGAAGTCGAGATCGAGCGCGGTCGTGACCGCAAACTGGGGGGCGAAGTCGATGGCCAGCCGGCCCTGCTGAGTGTTTCCGGTGTAGCGCGTCGTGGACGACACTGGAACGGTCGGTTCGTAGAGCAGGCTGCCTTGGTATTCCACGTCGCCGAAGAAGAACCGTCCCTGGTAGCCGATCGAGACCCCATTGGGGAGCGGCGTCGACAATCCGAGGCGAAGCACCGCGAGCATGCCGCGCTCTTCCACCTCGAGCGGCGCGGTATCCTCGGTCCAGGCGAAGTGCTCGAAGCCTCCGCCGATGTTCCATTCCGCTCGCGCGCTCGAAAGCGGGGATGTCAGGCCGAGGAGAAGGACGGAGACACGAACCCACGAGAGACGCCTGGAATGCCTGGACAGGCTCATGCACCAAGGATCGGCTGCCGGTCGGCCCTGACGCAAGGATGCCCGGGAGCGAAGCACCGGGATTTACCTCACCTGGACGCTCGACCCCGGCACGTCCGCGCGCGGGATGGCGCGGCCCCCGAGGTGCCTGGCCAGGAACTCTTCGACTCGCGCCGAGTAGTCTCTCTGGTTCTCGATCCGGGAGAAACCGTGGCCTTCATCGGGATAGACCAGGAACGTCACCTCCCGTTTGCGATCGCGCAGCACTTTGACGATTCGCTCGGAGGCCTCGAGCTTGCAGCGCGGATCGTTGGCGCCGTGGGCGACGAGCAGCGGCGCGGTGATGGCATCGGCGTGATAGAGAGGTGACAGCCGGCGATTGAGCGCCCTGTCGGCGATCACCTCGCCCATGCGATTGAGCCAGCGCCGGCGTCGCGCCTCCCAGTAGGAGGGGAATCCGCTGATCAGGTGCGCGAGATCCGAGGGACCGACGAAGTCGACGCCGCAGCGGAACCGCTCCGGGGCGAAGGCCAGGGCGCACAGCGCGGCATAGCCGCCGAACGATCCGCCCATGATCGCCATTCGCGTGGAATCGGCGACTCCCTGGCGCGCCACCCACTGAGCGGCATCCACGATGTCGCCCAGCACCTTGCCGTCACCGAACTCGTGATCGCCGGCATTCAGCCAGTCGACGCCGAAGCCCGTGGAGCCACGGAACTGAGGCAGCAGGACCGCATAACCGCGATTCGCGAGCCACTGGACGTCGGGCATGTAGCCCCATTCGTCGCGATACCACGGCCCGCCATGCGGAACGACGACCATGGGCAGATGCTTCGCCGCGACGCCTTTCGGCTTCGCCAGGTAGCAGGGAATCTTCCTGCCGTCGCGGGCCGTGGCGTAGAAGCCTTCGATCGGCACCAACGGAAGCCTGGCGATCGGCGGGTTGGCTTCGAACAGCGGCGTGAGTCGCCGTGTGCGGCGATCGTAGAGCTCGAAGAGGCTGGAGCCGGTGTCCCGCTCCCAGCACACGACCCAGCGACGATCCAGCGTGTCGGTGGAGAGGATCTCGAAGACGCCGCCATGGCGCGAGCCGAGCAACCGGAGATCGGGCGCCACCGAGGAGTCGACCGCGAACCAGGACGGCTTGAGCTCGTTGATGGCGGCGGCGAGGGGACGGCCGTTCCGCGGATCGAGGAGCACCGTGCAATAGCCCTCCGAGCCGGTGAACTTGCCCTGGTTCCAGAGATCCGCCTGAGGGTGATGCGGGACCACGACGCGCTCTCTGGACGTTCCTAGCTCGCTCTCCACGATGCGGCTGGTGTTGGTGCCGATGCCGTTCTGCAGGTAGACCGCGTTGCCGTCCTGGCGAAATCCGATGATGCGCCGGTCGCGGTCCATGCCGGCCACCTTGAAGGGCCAGCGCTGGTGCTCCTTCCAGGTGGTATCGCCACGGTCGCGGTAGAGGATCCGTGTGTCGCTCGTCTTCGGATCGAGCGCCACCGCCGCCCGCACCTGAAAATCCGGGTCCATCGTCCACGTGACGATGTCGCCGGGATTGCGGGTATCGAAGCGGGCCTCGCCGGTCGTCAGGTTCACGCGCCACAGATCGAAGACGCGGGGATCGCGGCGGTTGAGCGCGACCAGCACCTCGTTCGGATGGCGCGGGTGGGTGAAGAACTCCTCGGCCCGCACCTTGGGAAACGGCGTGAGGTCGCGCATCTGCTTCGTGCGTGTGTCGAGCGCCCACAGGTGCCAGTTCTCGTCGCCTTCGCGCTGGCGCAGGGTCAGCAGCGTGTAGCCGTTGCCCGCCCATTCCACGAAGTCGAATCCGTCGCGCTCGTCGAGGAACGAGATGGTGTCACGGCTGCCCAGCGTGACCACTCGTGGCCGCAGCGCGCCCCACGGCGCTCGCTCGAGCCAGACGATCCGCGAGCCGTCGGAGGAGAGCGTCGGCATGATCCGCTCCGGCTCGCCGAACAGCGCCTCGCGAGGGATGAGCGGAGGGAGCTGGCTCTGCGCGCCGGTGGAATGGAACGCCAGAAGAATGCCGAGGAGGACCGGCAGCGTCGCCAAGCCCCTCACGAATCGGACGCAGCGCAGCATCTCGGGAACTTACACCAAGAAGCGCCCGTCCCTGGCAGCGTTCCCCGCGCTCGCATCCTGCAAGCGCGAGGACGCCGCCTCGATCGGAAGGGCCGCACATCGCGCACCCGTTCCGAAACCAACCTCTAGCCGTGGCCTCGAATGTTGCGGCGGGCCCGGTCGATCTTCGTATCGAGGCTGTCCAGCATCACGGAGAAGCCGGCCTTTACGTCTTCCCACTTCTCTTTGCCGGCTTCCTGGAGCCGATCGAATCGGACCTCGAGCGAGTCCTTCTCCACCTCGAGCTTCGCGATCTGGTCCCGCGTGGCCCCGCTGACCTTGTCCCCCAAGGTCGTGGCCTCGCTCTTCAACGAGTCGAGGCGCGCTCTCGTGGCGTCGAGTTTCGCCTTCATTTCGCTCTCGCTCGCAATACGCACCGCGACTTCCGTCGAATCCTCGTCGGTCTGGGCCGTGTGGGTCCTGACCTGGCATCCCGCCAGGACGAGAACTGCCGCCATCCAGACGAGGAATCGCGTCATACCGGGCGCCTGCCTTGAATGACCCGGATCAGGATCGCGGCGACCGCGAGCAGAAGCAGGAGATGGATCAGTCCTCCGACCGTGTATGAGGTCATCAGTCCGACGGCCCAGAGAAGAAGCAACACGACTGCGATCGTCCACAACATGGGAATCCTCCTGTCGATTTTTCACCCGAGATCGGGATGACCGCAGCTTGCGTGCCACCGAGGGCCGCGCGTCGTTGAGGCGTTGCGAGAGAGGGGCTTCGAGGAATTGAACGAGTGCCCGAGGAATCGCCCCGATGTCACGAAGGGAACAAATTCTTGTAGCCCCTACACGGCGCCGGCTCTTTTCCCTGGAATTACATGAGGCTCTTGTCAATAATGCCGTCCTCAAGTCGGCGTGGATCATTTGGGTTGGGGAGCCTGAAGGATTCGCGCATCGAAGGGCCCGGCAATCCCACATGCCGTCGCCCCCGGAAATGGACTTCCAACCTGGACGAACAACCTCGACCGGGGGCTTGTCGTCCTGAGACAAGGCCGTTCTCTCCAAAGCCCGGCCGTTACAGACAACCAAGCCGCAAGGATCGCCCCTCCGTGGATCACGGCACGGCGTGGGCGCTAGGGAATCCTTATGCGATTTTTCGCCCTGTTGGTGGCAGTTCTGGTCCTTCCTGTCGTCTTTCCCAATTCAGCTCGTACCGCCAAGGCGGCGAGCGCGATCGTTCGGTGGCACGCCACCGGCGACGACAGTCTTGTCGGACGAGCGACGATGTACGACCTCCGCTACAGCACGTCGCCGATCACGGTGACGAACTTTCCGTCTGCGAGCGGCGTGGGAGGGGTTCCGCCCCCCGCGCCGGCAGGCACCTACGAGAGTTTCATGGTCACCGGACTCCAGGCGGGAGTGACGTACTACTTCGCCATCAAAGCCCGCGACGAGGCCGGCAACTGGTCCAAGATCTCCAACGTCGTGTCGAAGGTGGCCACGACGACACTCGATGCCGCCGACCAGGTGGCGGTGTTGTCCTTCTCGCAGCCTCGGCCCAATCCGGCGCGGTCCGGCTCCTTGTTCGTGATGCAGCTACCCGCTGCGGCCAATGTGCTGGTCGAGGCGTTCGACGTCGCGGGCAGACGGGTTCGCACGTTGGCGGATCAGCAGTACGCAGCCGGCGAACATCCAGTCCGCTGGGATCTCTACGACCATCAAGGCAGGCGAGTGTCGCCCGGGATGTACAAGGTGCGCGCCCGTCTTGGCTCCACGACCTTTACCCGGAACGTGGTGATCATCTGAGGATTTTTGGGTAGGTAAAACTTCCCTAGCTGAAAAAAAGAACGAGTCTCGACGAGGTGAATGTGGATAACTTCGACGTGGTTTCAATGACTTGCGTGGTTTTGGCAGCTGGCATGGCCGCTGCTCTTGGGATGGTTAGAGTCAGGGAAGCAGTGGTGCGGGTAGTGCTCGTGGCGGGAGCACGACGGCCTTCGAGCGAGGCGAATCAAAGCCGTCGTCGTGAACGCCGCACCCAACGCTCATGGCAACCCGGCAGGTAGCCCTAGCGAGAGCGGTCATACATCAGAGGTCGCCAGAGCCAGCAACGCCTGCACATCGCGGGCCGCTTTCGCCAGGAAGCGGCCCGTCACCTTTTTCCGGTGCTGGCTTGCCTTCGCGCAACGTCGACAGCGGGCGTGCTCTTCACAGGTTGCCCCAGGACTCCGGTCTGAGCCCCAGCTTGCGCATCTTCTTGTAGAGGTGGCTGCGTTCGAGTCCCAGCCGGCTCGCGGCCTGAGTCATGTTCCCCTCCGTGGACTCGAGCGCCGCTTCGATCTCCTTCTTCTCGAACTCCTGGACCGCCTCGGCCAGGCGCCGGCCGCCCGCCGGAACGGGCGTGCGATCGCTCGAAGGCGCCGTGGCGTGCAGCACGCCGCGAATCTGCTCGGCCCCGATCGTCGATCCGGGGTGGAGCATGAGCAGGCGCTCGACCACGTTGTGGAGCTCGCGCACGTTGCCGGGGAATGAATAGCGGGCGAGCTGCTCGATCGCCGGCGGCGCGAATCGCGGAACGCGAATGCCGGTCTCCTTCGCGAAGCGGGCCGCGAAATGCTCGACCAGCGGCGCGATGTCTTCGGCCCGCTCGCGAAGCGGCGGCACGAGGATGGTGAGACCCGCCAGCCGGTAGTAGAGATCCTCGCGGAACTGCTCGGCCGCGATCCGCTGGCGAAGATCGCGATTGGTGGCCGCGACCACCGCGACGTCGACCGCGATCAAGCGGTTGCCGCCGACGCGTGTCACTTCCTTCTCCTGGAGGACCCGCAGCAGCTTGGCCTGTCCGCGCAGGCTCAGGTCGGCCACCTCGTCGAGGAAGAGGGTCCCTCCGTGAGCCTCCTCGAACCGGCCGCGGCGTGCCTGGGTCGCGCCCGTGAAGGCGCCCCGCTCGTGGCCGAACATCTCCGACTCGAACAGATCCTCGGGGATCGCCGAGCAGTTCACCGCGACGAATGGACGCGCCCGCCTCGGACCCGCGGCATGGATGGCTCGCGCCACCAGCTCCTTGCCGGTCCCGTGCTCGCCTTCGATCAGCACGCGGGCGACCGGGTTCCGCCCGGCCGCCTCGATCATCTGCTCCACGCTTCGCAGTGCTGAGGAGCGGCCGACGAGCGGGAGCGCCCACGGGCGGCGGAGCCGTCGATTCTCGGCCTCGAGATCCTGGGTCGCGGTGGCATTGCGAAGCACCACCAGCAGCCGCTCGAGCGAGATCGGTTTCTCCATGAAGTCGAAGGCGCCGCGTCGCGTGGCTTCGACCGCCACATCGATGGTCGCGTGGCCCGACATCACCACCACCACGGTCTCGGGCGTGTGAGCCGCGATCTCGGCCAGCAGATCGAGCCCGCTGCCGTCCGGCAGCAGCACGTCGAGCAGCACCACGTCGCGCGATTCGCGCAGCCGCTCGCGCGCTTCCGCGAGCGTGCCGGCGACATCGGCGTGATAGCCCTCGCGCCCGAGGGCCCCCTGCAGGCTGCTCCGGATGTTGGCTTCATCATCCACGATCAGAAGCGATGACATGCTCAGCTCCCAGGCCTTCGAGGAAGGAAGATGCGAAACGTCGTGCCACCGCCTCCCGCGGCTTCGGCCACGACGGTTCCGCCATGGTCGTGGACGATCCGCTCGACGATGGTGAGTCCCAGTCCGCTGCCCGAGGTCTTGGTCGTGAATCCGGGCACGAACAGGTGGGCCCGCTGCTCCGCGCTCAGGCCGGGACCCGTGTCGCTCACCGTGATCTCCACGCCGCCATCCCGGGCAGCCGCCGCCAGCGTGACGCGTCCATCGCCGTCGATCGCCTCGAGGCCGTTCTTCACCAGGTTGACCAGCGCCTGCCTGAGCTGGGCCGCGTCGGCCGCCAGCGCGCCGTCGAGCTGCGCGCGATCGATGAGCAGCCGGCCTTCGGAGGCCTCGCGCGAATAGAGCGCCTCGAGATCCGCGAACAGATCGGCGACGTCACACGGCGCGAACACCGGCGCCGGAAAACGGCCGAGCTCGGAGAACTCCTCGAGCAGCCGCTTGAGCGCGTGCACCTCTTCGCCCACCGTGCGCACCGCCTGGTCGAGCACTTGCGGAAAGTCGGGACGCTTCTGCTCGTAGCTGCGCTTGAGGTCGGAGATGGAGATCGCGATCGGCGTGAGCGGGTTCTTGATCTCGTGCGCCACTTTCCGGGCCATCTGGCTCCAGGCCGCGTGCCGCTCGCCGATCACGAGCTGCTCGCGATAGCGGCGCAGATCACCGCGCATGCGCTCGAGCGCGGCCACCAGGGTCTGCAGCTCGCCCACGCTCTTCAGGGCGAGCGGCTCTTCCCACTCGCCTCTCGACAGGCGGTCGGCAAAGGCCGCCAGCGTCACCACCGGGCGCGACACCTGGGACGACCACATCACGCCGAGGACGACCGCGATGATGACTCCGAGCAGACCGAGGAGCGCAGCGGTGAGCTGGAGCGTGATGATCGTCCGATCCCCGGCGGCCGCCGGCACGAGACCGATCACCGAGATGGACGAGCCACTCCCCAGATCCAGCGGAAAGCTGCGCGCCAGGTAGGGCTGGCCCGCCACCGTGAGCCGGGACATCACACCGAGGACGTCCGAAGGCCGATCGGGCGATCCCCCGAGCGTCGAGGCCACGACGCGGTCGCCCTCACGGAGCACCAGATCCACGCCGCGCGTCTGCCTGAGGCGCCGGAGGAACGTCGAGTCGAGCGCGAGCCCTCCACGCAGCAGACCCGCGTGCTCGCCCTGATAGAGGATCGGCGCCGCACCCGACATCGACAAGCCGCGCTCCAGGCTGTCGGGCGCCGCACCGGAGCGCGCCTCGCTGCCGGTGACGACGGCGCCTGCCGTGTCCGACACGGCGAGGAAGTCGAGCCCGAGGAGGAAGCGCTTCTCCTCGAGATAACGGCGGAGCTCCTGGCGCTCGTCACCGACCAGATAGAGCCGTTTGAGCGTGACGTCGCGCGCCAGGATTCGCAGCTTCTGCGCGACCTCCTCGGCCTGGACCTCGAGCTCCGACTGCAGCCCGCCGAGTGCCACGTCGAGCCGCTCGCCGGCCTCGGTTCTCATCATGCGCTCCACCCGGAACGAGAGCAGGAAGATGGCGAGCGCGAGCGGAAGCAAGGCGATGAATGCGGAGCCCAGGATGAGCCGAGAGCGGAGCGACTTCATGGCGTGCGCTCGCGGAGCCTGCACTCGAGCGCGTTCACCAGCGCATCGGGGTCGAGCGAGGTGAGGTAGGGCCGAAGCTCCGGTGAGCTGACGACGGGGCAGCGGAGCAGGAAAAGCGACTGGATGCGGGTCGATGCTTCCGTCGAGTCGAGCGAAGCGACGTATCGATCGACGTAGGCGAGCCGAACCCGACGCGCCGTCGGCGGTGCGAAGCGGTCGAGGAATCGCTGCATCTCACGCCAGCCCGGCATGGCGACATCCACCTCGTACCGCACTCGGCCCAGATAACCACCAACGGGATTCCAGGAAACCAGATCACCGCGGAACAACTCGCGGTTCAGCCGGACGAGTGCCGAATCGGCGCCGACCGGAATGGAATCGTCGACGGCCGCCACCATTCCCCGCGAGCGCATCCCATACAGGTGGCTCTGCCAGCGCGACTGCTCTCGCATGTGACGCGACAGCTCGCCCGGCCAGAAGACCGCGACGTCCAGCTCGCCGCGTTCGAGCGCGATCTCCTCATCGTCGGCGTCGTCGAAGAACCGGGCGACCAACGTGTCGGGCCAAGGCGCTCTCAGCTCGACGGCGGGGTCACGCACCCATCGTGCGGATCGCGCGGTGGAATCCGCGGCGTGGTAAGCGCCGGGCGGAAGCACGAGGCCGACTCGCGCGCACGCGAACAGGAGGTTCGATCTCGCCGCGCTCGGATACCCGACCCGAAGCAGCGCACGGGAGGCAAGCTGCGAGCGCTCGGCGACGAGAACCTCGATGCGGCCGAGATCCTTCGGCTTCACCTTCGTCAACGAGCCGGTCTGGATCATCACTTCAGCGAGCTCGCCGTGGAGCGTGCCGGTGACCAATCCGTGCGCGAGGTCGTCCTTGCGGTAGCGGAACGTGACGCGGTCTCCGGAGCGAAGCGCCAGAGAATCCCGCAAGGCGAGATACACATGCCGCTCACGAACGAGCACCACCTTGACGGGCGCGGAGCCGGAGTCACCCCGCCCGGCCAGTGGAATCCCGATCCATGCGAACAGGCTCAAGGCGGCGGCCGGCAGGAGCCGGCTCAGGACCGAGCCGGTCTCCATCAGGCAACGCTCGTGGGATCGGATGGGCGGTGTTCCTCCTGCGACTCGCCGGGAAGCGTCGGGCGTGGGCGACCGCGTGTCAAGTTTGACACGAAAGACCGGTCGCGGCTCGAGGCCACCGTGAGGCAAGTCGCTGCTATCCATGCGAGTCGCTGCAGGGCATGGGACTTGTGATGAGGACCGACCGTGAAGCGGCGACTGGAAGGGTCGCCGCGGCGGACCTGGCCCGTGGGAGAGCCCTTCGCCAGGCGACGGCGGCGGCGCCGGCATCTCGCCGCTCGTCGCAAACCGCCGCCGGTGATGGGGAGAAGCAGATGAGCAACGAATTCGAAAAGGTGTCTCGCGTGGGACGGGGCGCGCTGGCGCTCGCCGGTGGTTTGGCGCTGGCGCTGGTTGGATGCGGAGGCGACCAGAAGGTGAGCGAGCGAGCGGACGCGCCATTGCGGGTGCCGGTCGAGCAGACGGCGACGGTCGCCGCCATGAGCGATGTTCCGTCCGCGGCGCATGAGGAGGCCGAGGTCGTGCCCGCGGCGGACTCGCTGCCGCCGGAGATCGCGGTCGACGTCATGGACCACACCGTCGAGCCCGGAGAGGCCATCGAGATCACGGCGCTTGGCTCGCCGGACGTCCGCGACGTCATCCTGACCGATGGGTTCGGCCGTTCGACGGCGTTCGTCTACGACATTCCTGCCAAGGCCTGGAAGGTCTGGTACCGCGTGCCCATGAAGCACGAGGCGGAGCGGCTCGGTCTGTCCGTGACGGCCAAGAACGACGGCAACCGCTGGCGCCGGGTGTGGCTGTTCCTCGAGGTCGCTCATCCCACCGTTTCGACGGCGACCACCGGAGCGCCGCAGGACTCGACCCGCTGAGCAAGGAAGGACGTGACGGCCGAGGCTCCGGCGGTTCGACACGCCGGAGCTTCGCCGTGCGTCTTCAGGCGATCCTTCCCGAGCAAAGTTCTGGACAAGTCATCGAGCCTTGCCCCAGCATTATTGCAGCGCTGCCGAAAACCATGAGGTGCCGTCCTCGGTTTCGCGGCATCTACATTTCGTGGGACTCATGGGCTTCCGCAGACTCGCATCACTCTACCGACGGCACTTTCGCGATCATCGTCGCGAAAGGATGTTCCTCGCCTCGATCAGCTTCTTCGTCACCTTCGGCGTAACTCGCTGGCTCACGCACGCCTACCGCAACCACGAGGACCCGCTCCAGGTCCACATCGGGGGCGTCCACGTCCATCACCTGGTGTGGGGAATCCTCCTCCTGATCGTGGTCGGCTACATGTGGCTGATCCAGGTCGGAACCAATCACCAGGCGGTGCGGATGGGACGGATCACGTCGATTCTCTGGGGGGTGGGCGCCGCCCTCACACTCGACGAGTTCGCGCTGTGGCTCAATCTCGAGGACGTCTACTGGGAGCGGGAAGGCCGCGCGAGCGTGGACGTCACGCTGATGTACGGCGCGCTGGTCTCCGCCGGCCTGTGGGGAGGCCCGTTCCTTCGCGCGCTCGGGCGCCAGGGGCTGCGCATCCTGGGCTGGTCCTCCAAGCTCCGGGTGCGTCGCCGCCGACCGGTCGAGCCGGAAGTGGGGGAGCTGGCGGAAGAGACCGCGGTCGCCGCGGTCGAGACTAGTGCGACCAGCGGAACACGGCCTGACGGGCCCCGCTGACGGTCGAGCCGCCTTGCGGCTTCGTGCTCGCTTCGAAGCTCGCGTTCACCGTGTACTCGCCGGGCGGAGCGGCATAGCGCTCGCCCGAGGCCGAGTAGAGCGTTCCGTCGAACTGGAGCTCGCTCTGAACGCTCTTGTGTGAGGCCAGCTCGCGGCAGCAGTAGTCGGCGCACGCCGGCATCACCCGAGGATCCCGGAGGTACACGGAGCGACCGTCGGGCCCCCGAATGTCGAGACCGATCACCGTGCCGGCGCACGGCACCGAGTGGTAGACGCTGGCCCGCCCATCGTTGAAGGCTTCGGCATCGACGGTGACGGGCTGGGTCGGCGATCCCGAGCTGTTGCTGAACTGGATCACCACGTGGACTCCGGTCTGGTCGACCGGTCCGGTGGTCCTGACCGCGCAAGCCCAGTAGTCGACACCGAGGATGACCGAGACGAACGCAAAGGCGAGCTTCATGGCAGGGCTCCAACCAGGCGCTAAGTCTACGGGGAGCCCCCGGCCTCGGTGAACCTCATTCTGGTTCGATCCCTGAAGAAATGACCTCGCCGCGCGTTGGGCGTCTCACTTTTTTGTGACGCTGCGAATCGTGCGGGGTTAAGAATGATGGCGGATGGACGGTGGACGGCGGCTGCCGTCGCGCTGGTCCTCCGCCCGGCGCCGGTGAACGCCCAGGCCGTTTCCCGTGGCGCGCGGGGCAGCTCCCCCAACAGCCGAGTCCGGGCGGCCATGAGGTCCGCATGCATCGCTTCGGAAACGCCGCAAGCCTTCGACAGGCTCCTTTGTTCGCCGCGCTTCTCTTGGGCTTGGCCGTCTGTGTCTCGAGCCCGCCGGCGAGCGCGGAGCCACCGCCGACGTTCGAGCTCGAATGGTCCACGACACCGTACGGCAGCGCGCTGTCCATTCCCACCGGCATCACCGTCGACAACGAGGGGAACGTGACGGTCAGCGAGCGCTCGCCACAACTCATCATGTCCTTCACCCCAACCGGGACGTTTCGGACAGCCTGGGAGGTGCCTGGGTCCGGCACCTGCTTCCCCCAGCCATTGGGACTGGATGTGGATGGAAGTGGGAACACCTGGATCACCGACTTCGCTTGTAGTCGTATCGCGAAGTTCGACCCGAATCATGCGTTCGTCGGAGCTCTCACCGGTTTCTCTCGGCCCGGTGGAGTCGCGGTCGGGCCGGATGGCAGCGTGTACGTGGCGGACACCTTCAATCACCGGATCCGGAAGTTCATGAACGACGCATTCGTCCTGGGCTGGGGAAGCATGGGATCCGACCCTGGGCAATTCAACACCCCCTGGGACGTCGCGACGGACGCTGCCGGCAACGTGTACGTGCTGGACTCCTTCAACCAGCGGGTCCAGGTGTTCAACAGCTCAGGGGTGCTGCTCAGGATGTTCGGCGAGGCCGGATTCGGGGTCGACCATCTCATCCAGCCGATGGGTCTGGCCGTGGATGCCACGTTGAATGTCTACGTCGCCGATACGGGAAACAATCAGATCGTGAAGTTCGGACCCACCGGCGAGCGGCTGGCGGTCTGGGGTGGCTATGGCTTCAGCCCCGGCCAGATGATCGCGCCCAACGACGTGACGGTCGACGCCGCCGGGCACGTGTACGTCGTGGACAGCGGCAACAGGAGGATCCAGAGGTTCGCGGCGCCGCTCGTCGCGGGTCTGCACGTCGAGCCGCGCACGCTCAACGTTCGATCCGGAGGCCGCTGGGTGACCGCTTACATCGAGCCGCCAGCGCCTTATCTCCCGGCGGACATCAGCATCGAGTCGCTGACCCTCAATGGCGTGTCGGTCGATGTGGCCGCCCCGGTCGGCACCGACGATCTCGACGGTGACGGCATCGCCGAGCTCGTCGTGCGCTTCTCGAGGGAAGCCCTCGTCGCCACCGCACCGGGGGGAGCCACGGAGATGACCCTGAGACTCGCGGGTACGGTGTCGGGGTCGAACTTCACCGGCGAGGACATCGTCAAAGTCGTGGGCAACGGCGACATCCTGACCTGGGACCCGGGATTGGGATCGGCGCAATCGATGCCGGGAGCAGGCTCGGAGAAGCTCGAGCTGCGGGCCATCATCCCCAACCCGGTACGTGCGGGCTCGTCCATGAGCGTGGCCTTCAGCGCTCGCGCCGACGCGCCCGCCGTGCTCGAGCTCATCGACCTGTCGGGCCGACGGGTGACGCGAGCCGAGCTGAGCACCGGAGGGCAAGGATGGAGGAGCGCCAAGGTCCCGCTCGAGCGCGCGCTTCCGTCGGGTCTCTATCTGGTACGGATCACCCAGCATTCACAGGTGGCCACGGCTAAGCTCGCAGTGATCGATTAGCCGCGCGGCGTCAGGCGGGCGTGGTGGGCTTTGGAGGTTCCTCGGCGAGCAGCGTTTTCATGGTGGCCAGCGTCCGAGGGTCCCACCAGTCCACCTCGCCCGCCTGGGCGACGGCGATGCGGCCCGAGCGGTCGAGCACGTAGGTATAGGGGATGCTCGGGCACGGAAGCGCCCGGCGCAGCTCGCCCGGGCCGTCCAGCAGCACGGGAAGTCGCAGGCGCTGGCGGGCCACGTAGCGAGCCACCGAGGGAAAGGGATCGCTGCACGCGATCACCACGCGCAGGCCCTCGAGCGAGGGCTCGCGCCGCAAGGAGTCGAGATCCCGGGCCTGCTCGCGTGAGTGGCGCTCCCAGGGCGCCCAGTAGTGGATGAGCAGCACTTCCTCTCCCGCGTGCAAGCGGTGCATGCCCGCGGGGACCGCGGGCAGCACGACGTCGAAGGCGGCTTTCGTGCGCTCGGCATCGGGGCGCGCGATCAATGGGCGAGGGGCGTCGCCGGGGCGGGCGACGGTGAACAGCTCGGCGCGCCACACCCACATCGCCAGCCCCACCACCGCGATCAACGGGATCGCGATGCGGGCTCTCATGACGACGCCATCGCCTCAGCGGGTTCCGGCGCTTCGGCCTTCTCCCCCCGGCGCACGGCGCGAGCCCACTGGACGAGGCTGTCCACGATCACGATCACCAGCAGGGCCATGATGATCAGGGTCATGACGCTCTGCAGCTTGGCGGGAGCGGGAGCCTGGACGAATGCCGCCCAGATCGACGGCGCTCCGGCCGCGAGCTGGGGCCGCAGGTAGTTGACGCTCAGATTGAGCCAGCCGGCGGTGAGCGTATTCACGCACATGAAGGCGAGCGGAGCGAGCGTGCACCAGGCGTAGCGGGCCTTGCCCATGTTGATCAGCACCGAGGTCCCGATGGCGAGCGCGAACGCCGCGAGCAGCTGGTTCGCCACCCCCAGCATGGGCCAGATGGTGCTCACCGTCCCGGTCCACACGAAATAGCCCCAGCCCGCGGTGGCGAGCGCGCTGAACAGCAACGCCGGCGCCAGGCCCTTCCACTGGCGTAGCGCGGGCATGACCATGCCGCCCACCTCCTGCAGCATGTAGCGAGTGACTCGCGTGCCGGTGTCGATCAGCGTGAGCACGAA
Organism: Candidatus Eisenbacteria bacterium; assembly: GCA_035712145.1. Lineage (NCBI taxonomy): Bacteria > Candidatus Eiseniibacteriota > Candidatus Eiseniibacteriota bacterium. The sequence continues at coordinate 16,062 of DASTBI010000115.1, forward strand.
CATCGCCTCGAACATGATGGCGAAGTGGTACCAGAAGCCCATCAAGCCCTTGAGGAAAGGCAGCGAGGCGAAGATCTGGGCCATGCCGACGGCGAGCGAGACCGCTCCGCCCGGGCGTCCGGCGAGGCTCTCGCCGACCTGCCGTTCGAGCTCGGGGAGATTCTGCACCGCCATGCCGAGCTGCGCGAACACCTCGGGCCGCGCGTTGATCGCGAAGTAGTCCGACGGATGGAGCGCGCAGGCGGCGATCAGGGCCATGACCCCGACGAAGCCTTCGAGCACCATCGCGCCGTAGGAGATGGGGAGGATGTGGCGCTCGCGGTCGATCATCTTGGGCGTGGTTCCCGAGGCGATGAGGGAATGGAACCCCGAGATCGCGCCGCAGGCGATGGTGATGAAGACGAAGGGAAAGAGCGTTCCCGGAAAGACCGGGCCGCCGCCATGGATGAACGGGGTGAAGGCGGGCATCTGCAGGCGCGGATTCACCACGATCACGCCGAGCGCCAGCAGGACGACCGCTCCGATCTTCATGAAGCTCGAGAGGTAGTCGCGCGGGCACAAGAGGAGCCACACCGGGAGCACCGAGGCGATGAAGCCGTAGGCCATGATCCCGATCGCGATGCCGTGTTGCGGGTACACGAACCAGCCGCGGAACGGAGCATTCTGCACCCACGCGCCCGCGGCCACCGAGCCCAGCAACAGCACGACGCCGATCGCCGTGACGGTACGCACCGAGCCTGGGCGGATCTTGTAGGACCAGATCCCCATGCCGAGCGCGATCGGAATGGTGAGGACGATGCTGACCACGCCCCAGGCGCTGTCGCGCAGCGCGTTGGTCACCACCAGCGCCATGGCCGCGAGCGCCACCACCATGACGAACACGATCGCCACCGCGGTCGCCGCGCCGGTGAGCGGGCTCACCTCCTCGCGCGCGATGTTGGCCAGCGAGCGGCCGCCGCGCCGCACCGACGCCATGAGGATGACGAAGTCGTGCACCCCGCCCGCCAGCACCGAGCCGACCAGGAGCCACAGGAACCCCGGGAAGTAGCCGAACTGCGCGGCGAGCACCGGTCCGATCAGCGGCCCCGCGCCGGCGATCGCCGCGAAGTGGTGCCCGAACAGGACCACCGGGTGGGTGGGCACGAAGTCATGGCCGTCCCGATGGGTGTGGGCCGGGGTGCGGCGCAAGTCATCGAGCGTGGCCACTTTGGCGGCCAGGAACGCCCCGTACGTGCGGTAGGCGATCACAGCGACCAGGGCCGAGACGACGACCAGGTAGAGAGCGGGCATCCAGACTCCGGATCAAGGGAACGGACGAAGCGCCGATAGTGTATGAGGGCGGCGCGATCGTCCACAACGCCGCCGAGGGAGGGAGCTTGAGAGCTGGCTTCATTCTCATCTGCTTGGCGATCACGGGTTGCGCGAGCGCGCGCGTTCCGGTCGCGCTCAGGACCGAGGCCGACGCGCGTCCCGTGGAGGGCGAGACCCGAATCTTCCTGCTGAGCGAAACCTCGGTGCCCATGGGCGCCCGCGGCTTCGGCCAGTTCACCGGCGACTCGTTCGTGGTCTATCGGCCGGTCGAGCAGCAGGGAGGAGCGAGCGCTTACCGCCGGGACGTCTACCGGGTGGGACGGTCGGGAATCCAGGTCGGTGGCTACACGCTCACCGACGGCCGTCACCTGCGCTTCAACGGCACCGTGCGGCGGGAAGGTGATCGGCTGGTCTTCCACCGGATCCAGTCGGCGCGCAGCATGGAGAAGGTCGAGCCGACGACCGAGGTGTCCCTCGCGATGAGCGAGGTCCGGGCGGTGGATGCATTGCTTCCCGACGCGGGCAAGACCGTGATCATGATCAGCGGGGTCATGCTGATCATCCTCACCGCCCTCGGCCTCGCCTTCAAATCGGCGATGAGCGAGCCGCTGTTCTGAGCCTTAGCTCGCGCGCTTGAGCTTGCTGCGGATCCGGCGCTCGTTGGGCGGCGCTCCGCTGGGGGCGCCACCCTTTGTGGCGTAGTCTAGCGCCTTCACCGGCTCGACAACGGCAGGCCGAGTGGCGTGCGAGCATCCTGGAGGAGGCTGCTGATCATGAATGCCACGCCCCGAGTGATCCTGGTGACGGCCTGGCTGCTTCTCGCCGGCTGTGCGACCGGCAAAGATCGCATCGCGTTCCGGAGCGAGGAAGGCTCGAGACCACTGGTCGGAGAGAACCGGATCTTTCTGCTCCCGGAGTCTCATGTGCCGGACGGCGCCAGGGGTTGGGGAGAGTTCGTGGGCGATACGCTGGTGGTCTACCGGCCTGCGCCCGAGATCGGAACCGAGCGCGCCTACTACGAGCGCAAGAGCTATCCGCTGCGCACCTCAGGGATTTCGATCGGGAGCTACACCCTCCGCGACGGTCGACAGGTGTCTTTCAAAGGAACAATGCACCGATCCGATGACCGCGTGATCTTTCGCAGCACGCCATCCCGAGGTATGGAGAAGAAAGCGACTTCGCAGGAGGTCGCGTTTGCCATCCACGAGGTCCGATCGGTGGACCTCGTGACGGCGGAGGCGGCCACGGGCAACATGGCGATCGCTCTACTGATCATGGGGGCGATCGCGACGGCCGCGGTTGTTTTGACAGTGCTTGGCGCCGGTTTCTGGATGCTCTGAAGCTCAGCTCGCGCGCTTGAGCTTGCTGCGGATCCGGCGCTCGTTGGGCGGCGCTCCGCTCGCGGCCGCCTCGCCGGTGACGTCCTCGCCGTCCGACTCCCCGCAGTAGGGGCAGAAGGTCCACTTGGGATCCATGCGGCGGCGGCAATGCCGGCAGTGCTCGCCGACGTACTCCCCGCAGCTCGGGCAGTAGTCGAATTCCTGGGCGAGCACGTCATTGCACGAGGGGCACATCTTCACGCCGGTCTCGGCGAGATAGACCACGCGCGTCACTTCCTCGAGCGTGGTCTTTCCGCTCAGCACCTTTTGCAGCCCGTCCTCGCCGATGGTCCGCATGCCGGCTTCGACGGCGGCCTGCCGGATCGCGCTGTCGGGCGCGGACGCGGAGACCAGGCCGCGCACGGTGTCGTCGACGTGCAGCACCTCGAAGATGCCGGTCCGGCCGTGGTAACCCGTCTGGCGACAGTGGGAGCAGCCGCGGCCGCGCGTCAGCGTGACCGAGCCTTCGGCGATCTCGCGGACGCCGAGCCGGCTCAGGTTGGAGGCGTTGACCTCGTAGGCCTCCTTGCAGCGCGGGCACAGCGTGCGGACCAGGCGCATGCTGACCACGCCGATCAGGGAAGAAGCCACCATGAAGGGCTCGAGGCCGAGATCGATGAGCCGCGTGACCGCGCTGGCCGCGTCGTTGGTGTGCACCGTCGTGAGCACCAGATGGCCGGTCACCGAGGCGCGGAAGGCGATCTGCGCGGTCTCTTTGTCGCGGATCTCGCCGACCATGATCACGTCCGGATCCTGCCGCAGGATGGCGCGCAGCGCGATGGGGAAGGACTTCTTGGCTTTTTCGTCGACCTGGACCTGATTGATCCCCGCGATCTGGAACTCCACCGGATCCTCGACCGTCACGATGTTCTTGGTCTCGTGCTGGATGTGGCGCAACGCCGCATAGAGCAGGGTGCTCTTGCCCGACCCCGTCGGCCCGGTGACGAGCAGGATGCCTTGCGGCCGATCGAGGAATCGCTTCACGTTCGTCTCGTCGTCGGCGAGGAAGCCGATGTCGCCGAGATCCATGCCGGCCTGCTTCTGGTCGACCACTCGAATCACGACCTTCTCGCCGTGCGTGGTCGGCAGCGTCGACACGCGCATGTCCACGCGATGGCCGCGGATCTCGACCACCAGACGGCCGTCCTGGGGCTGGCGCTTCTCGGCGATGTCGAGATTCGAGAGCACCTTGATGCGGGACACGATCGCCCCCTGGGTCCATTTGGGGAGCTTCTGGATTTCGTGCAGCAGTCCGTCGATCCGGAAGCGCACCAGCAGGTGGCGATCCTGCGGCTCGATATGGATGTCGCTGGCGCGCTCCTCGGCGGAGCGGTGCAGCAGCCAGTTGGTGAGCCGCACGATCGGGCGGCCTTCGGCTTCGCGGATCAGCTCGTCGATCGCCTCGGCCCGGTCGACATCGCGGATGGTGGCGATCTCGACGTCCTCTTCGGCGCTGATGATGTTGTTGATGACCTCGTTCATCGAGCGATCGATGTGGTAATAGCGCTCGATCGACTCGGCGATCGCCGAAGGCATGGCCAGCACCGGCTGGATGAACATGCCGCTGTGGAAGCGCAGGTCCTCGAGCGCCGCCACGTTGAGCGGATCGGCCATCGCCACGACCAGCGTGGAGCGGCCTTCGACCCGGATCGGCAGCGCCGCGTACTTCCGCGCCAGCTCCTCGCGGATCAGCGTGAGCGCCTGCTCGTCGGCGGATTCTTCGTTGAGGTCGAGGAGCGGAAGGCCGAGCTGCTCCTGCAGAGTCTTCATCAGCGTGGCTTCGGCGAGGATTCCGAGCCGCACCAGCGTGGCGCCGAGCAGCTCACCCGAGCGGCGCTGCTCCGCGATCGCGTCGGTCAAATCCTGCGGCGTGATGACGTTGGCCTCGATCAGCATGTCGCCGAGGCGCTTGTGAGGCTTGGCCATGGGCACTCCCAGTGGGGACTCCGGAGTTATCGGCCGGAGGCGCGCGCCGATCCAGGGCGGTTTCGATCGCGCGGGGGGGCTTCTTGTGGGGCTCGAAGCGGCCGTGCTAGCGTGCGGCTGTGTCCGACTCGACCTCCGCTCCCGGCGCCACGGAGGTCCCGCCGCCGGCAGAGTCCGCGGAAGACCTCCATTCCATTCTGGCCACGCTGGCCGATCGCCCGACCTCGTCCCGCTTCAACGACCTGGTGCGGGCCGCGAGCCGTCATGCCCGCGAGCTGGTGCGCTGCGAGGTCGCGCGCATCTGGGTGCTGCGGCGCGGAGGCCGCCGCCTGGTGGCGCGCGACTTTCCGGAAAGCGAGCAGGCGAAGCCCATCGAGCACCGGCTGGCCTCGCATGAAGGCCTGGCCGGGTGGGTGGTGTCGCGCGGACGTGCCGTGCGGCTCGGATCCGGCGAGCTGCCGCCGGGATTCCTGGGGGAGCCCCCGCGGTTCCGCTCGGCGGTGGTCGTGCCGCTCAGACGCCGCGGCGAAGCCTTCGCCGCGCTCGAGTGCATCGACCGCCGCGACGGCCTGCCGTTCGACGATGACGACCTGGAGCGGCTGGAAGAGGAGGCCCACCATCTGTCGGTGGCGCTCGACAACGCGCTGCTCACCGTCGAGCTCGAGCGCAAGGCGCTCGAGAAGGACGTGCTCTTCGAGGTCACGAAGGTCCTTTCGGCCACGCTCGACATCGACGAGGTGTTCGAGGCCATCTTCCGGTCGCTTCGCCAGGTGGTGCCTTACGACGCCGCGGCCATCTACCTCGTCAATCCCAAGACGCTGGCGCTCGAGCAGGTGAGCGACGTCGGCTACCCCGAAGGATCGGACGAAGCGTTCCATCTCGGCGTGGGCGTGGGTCTCGTGGGGTGGGTGGCCAAGACCGGCGAGGCGGTCATCGTTCCCGACGTGAGGCACGATGCGCGCTACGTCGCCGCGCGGCCGGCGACGCGCAGCGAGCTCGCCGCCCCGCTCATGGTCGAAGGCCGCACCATCGGCGTCTTCAACCTCGAGAACGACCTCGAGGACTTCTTCCACGAGAACCATCTCGAGCTGCTCACGGCCTTCGCCTCCCACGCGGCGGTGGCCATCGAGCGCGCACGGCTGACCCGCGAGCTGCTCGAGCGCCGTCGCCTCGAGAAGGAGCTGGCGATCGCGCGCGACATCCAGCTCTCGTTCCTGCCCAAGCGGGCGCCGCAGATCCCGGGCTTCGAGCTGGCAGGGGCGGCCCTGCCCCACACCGAGGTGGGGGGCGACTACTACGACTTCATCCCGGTGTCCGACTCACGGCTCGGGCTCGCGATCGCCGACGTGTCGGGCAAGGGGATCCCGGCGGGGTTGCTGATGGCGGGGTTCCGCATGAGCCTGCTCGCGGAGATCCGCAATGACTTCGCGATCCGCGCCGTGATGCGCAAGGTGAACACGCTGCTGCACGAGAGCATCGAGCGCGACAAGTTCGTCACCGCCTTCTATGGCGTGCTCGATTACAAGAACCGCGTCCTGATCTTCTCCAATGCCGGCCACAATCCGCCGATCCTGGCGCGGGCCGATGGCACGATCGAGCAGCTGGTGGAAGGCGGTGTGGCGCTGGGCGTGCTGCCGGACGCGGTCTACGAGGAGCGTCCGATCGCCGTCCACCCCGGCGATGTGCTGCTGCTCTACACCGACGGCGCTACGGAAGCCGAGTCCCCGAGCGGCGAGCAGTTCGGGCAGTGGCGTCTCGAGCAGCTGGTCTCGAGCTTGCGTGAGCGGTCGGCCGCCGAGATCCTCGAGGCGGTGGTCGACGAAGTGCTCGAGTGGGTGGGGGAGCGCGGGCAGAACGACGACCTCACGCTGATGGTCGTGAAGGGCAAGCTCGACTAGGCGTTCAGTCGAGACGCTGGAGCATCCGCGCCGCCGTCAACACCTGAGAGGCGTGTCCGCGGATCCGCACCTTCCCCCAGGCCGCCGTGATCAGGCCTTGCTTGTCGATCAGCAAGGTCGATCGCCGGAAGAGCTCGATCCCCCAATCGCCGACCTTGAACTTTCGCATGAGGTCCAGCGCGTTTCCGGCTTTGCGCTCCGGGTCCGACAGCAGCCGGTAGGGCAGCTCGAGCCGCTCCGACCACTTCGCATGGCTCTCGAGCGAGTCGGTGCTCACCCCCGCCACCTCGACGCCGGAGGCGACGTAGTCCGGATAGGCCTCGCGAAACTCGCGAAGCTCCCGCAGTCAGCCCGGGGTGCCGTTCAAGAGGTAGAAGAACAGCACGAGCGGACCCTGACCCACGTATTGGCGGAAGTTGAACTCGGAGCCGTCGCTCGCGGGAAGCGTCAAATCCGGGACCGGACGATCGATCAGATCCTGCAGGGGATGCCTGAACACTTCGCGATTATGGTGGGGTCAAGAGAGACACGGCAAATGTCACGAGCTGCGAGGCTTGACCCTCTCCGAGTCAGCCGATAGTCTGCCGCGAGCGAAGTTGAACCACGTCTGGAGCGGCTGAAATGCACGTCGGTGTCGAATCCATCGCGTCTCTTTCGGTGTGTGTCATGAGCCTGGTGGCGCACGAGTGCGCTCATGGCGGCATGGCGCTGGCGCTTGGAGATCCGACCGCACGCGATCAGGGGAGTCTGACCGCCAATCCGCGGCCACATCTCGATCTCTGGGGCTCGATCGTGGTGCCGCTCGCGCTCATCGCGACCGCTTCGCCGCTGCTCTTCGCCTGGGCGAAGTCAGCACCGGTGGATCATGCGAGGCTTCGCCATCCGCGCCGTGACACGCTCCGCGTCGCGGCCGCCGGGCCGCTCGCCAACCTGTTGCTCGCCATCGGATTCGCCGCGGTGGCTCGCCTGCTGCCGGAAGGAGGCTTGTGGGACTTCGCGCGGGCCATGATGGTGGCGGGGGTGGCCTGGAACTGCGCGCTGGCTCTCTTCAATCTGATTCCGATCCCGCCGCTCGACGGCGCCTTCTGCCTCAAGCACTTTCTGAAGCTCCGCCACATCATCGCGCTCCATCACTTTCGTCGCTTCGCGCTCGCGCTGACGGTGGCGATCGCCGCGCTGCCGCCTTCGCGCTGGCTGTTCGAGGCCTCGCTTCACGGGGCGGTCGGGATGTGTTTTCGCCTCTTCGGCCTGACTCCGGACGGAATGCGACATTGAGCGCTTCCGCGCCGCCGCGCCCGTTCCCGCGCCGCATCCTCTCGGGGATGAGACCGACTGGCAGGCTCCATCTCGGCAACTATGTCGGGGCGCTCGAGAACTGGGTGCGCCTGCAGGACGAAGGCTGGACCAACTTCCACATGGTGGCGGACTGGCACATGCTCACCACCGGCTACGAGGCCACGGCCCGTCTGCAGGCGGACATCGACGACATGGTGGTGGACTGGCTCGGCGCCGGTCTCGACCCCAAGCGCAGCGTGATCTTCATCCAGTCGGACGTGAAGGAGCACGCCGAGCTCCATCTGCTGTTCTCGATGCTGGTGAGCAAGGCGCGCCTCGAGCGGATCCCGACTCTCAAGGAGCAGATCCGCGACCTGCATCTCGACGAGGCGACCATCTCCTACGGTCATCTCGGCTACTCGGTCCTCCAGGCCGCCGACATCCTGCTCTACCAGGCCACGCACGTGCCGGTGGGGGAGGACCAGGTGCCTCACGTCGAGCTGACGCGCGAGATCGCGCGACGCTTCAACCATGTCTATTGCCGTGATCGCTCGCCGGTGTTCCCCGAGCCCGATGCCATGCTCACGCCCTTCGCGCGGCTGCGGGGCGTGGATGGCGGGCGCATGAGCAAGTCGGTCGGCAACACCATCATGCTCGCCGACTCTCCCGACGCGATCGCCGCCAAGGTGAAGCAGGCCTACACCGACCCCAAGAAGATCCGCGCCAACGATCCCGGAAGGCCAGAGCCCGACCTCAGCGAGCTCGACGCGGACGGGCGACCGGTTCATCCGGGATGCGTGGTGTTCGAATACCATCGCAAGTTCAATCCCACCGGGGCCGACGAGGTGGGCCGCCTGTGTCGCGCGGGAGAGCTGGCCTGCGTGCCCAACAAGAGGAACCTCTCGAAGATCCTGGCCGATGCGCTGGCGCCCATCCGCGAGCGGCGCGAGCGCTGGGCCCGGGATCCCGACGCGGTGCGCGACGTGATCGCCGACGGCAATCGCCGGGCCCGCGAAGTGGCCACGGCCACGCTCGAGGAGGTGCGCGCGGCCATGGGACTCAAGCGCGGGGCCGAGGTGCGATCGTGAGCGAGCGCGAGACGCCTGCCGCGGCGGAGACTCCGCAGACGCCGGAAGCGGCGCAGGAAACCGCGGCCGCAACCGCGCCGCCGATGGCGGCTCCGGGTCCTCCGGCGGGACTGCCGGTGCGCGTCCGCGGGAGCGCGCCGGTGGTGGTCAAGCTCGAGCGGTTCGAGGGGCCTCTCGATCTGCTGCTCCATCTCATCAAGCGGGACGAGATCGACATCTACGACATCCCGATCGCTCGCATCACCCAGCAGTACCTGGCTTACCTGGAGCTGATGCGGGCGCTCGACCTCGAAGTCGCCGGCGAGTTCCTGGTCATGGCCGCCACGCTGATGCGGATCAAGGCCAAGATGCTGCTTCCCGCGCCGCGCGCGGACGAGGAAGAGGACGAAGGCGATCCGCGCGAGGAGCTGGTGCAGCGGCTGCTCGAGTACCGGCAGTACAAGGAGGCCGCCTCGACGCTGCGATTGCGCGAGGACGAGCGGCGCCTGTTGTACGAGCGCGGGCTGCTGCCGTCCGAGGAAGACGCCGGTCCTCTGCCGCTGGCCCCGGCGTCGTTGTTCGACCTCATGGACGCCTTCCACCGCGTGATCGCGCGAATACCCGAGCCGGCCGTCTACGAAGTGCGGACCGAGGTGTTCGACGTCGAGGAGAAGATGTCCGAGATCGCGCGAGCGGTCGCCGAGGACGGGACCGTGATGTTCTCGGCGCTGCTCCTGCGCTGCCGCGCCCGCGCGGAGATGGTCGTGACGTTCGTCGCCTTGCTCGAGCTCATCAAGCTCGGGCAGGTGACGGTGATCCAGACCGAGGCGTTCGACGACATCACGATCGTGCACCGCGACCCTGAAGGGAGTCCGCCCCATGCCACCGTCGAATCTCAAAGCGGCGCTTGAGGCGCTGCTGTTCTCGTCCGACGAGCCGCTGTCGCTCTCGCTGCTCGCCGAGTCGCTCGACGCCGCCTCCGAAGACGTCGCCCGCGAGCTCCTCGAGCTGGATGCCGACTATCGCGTTCGCGGTGCCGGCGTGGAGCTGCGCGAGATCGCGGGCGGCCATCTGCTGGTCACCGCCCCCGAGCATGCCGAGTGGGTGGGACGGCTGCTGCGCGGCCGCAAGCGCGTGCGTCTGTCGCGGGCCGCGCTCGAGACCATGGCGATCGTGGCGTACAAGCAGCCGGTGACGAAGGCCGAGGTCGAGGCCATTCGCGGCGTGGACTCGAGCGCCGTGCTGGCCACGCTGCTCGAGCGCAATCTGATCACGATTCGCGGGCGATCGAAGGTGGTGGGCCGGCCGCTCCTCTACGGCAGCACCTCCGAGTTCCTCGACTACTTCGGTCTCAAGGATCTCACCGAGCTGCCGCGGCCCGAGGAGCTGCGAGCGCTCGTGGCGGCCCGCGAGCCGGAGCAGATGGACATGATCGAGCTGCAAGTGCCCGCCGATCTCGCCGAGACGCTGCCCGAAGGCGCGGCGACCGTTGACGCGAGCGACGAGGGTGAGATGGCGGAGGAAGCCGAGGAATTCGATGAGCCCTCGGCCGATGAGTCCGAAGAGTCCGAGCCGGCCGAGCAGGAAAAAGTCTGAGCGGCATCCGTCTCAACAAGCTGCTCGCGGGACGCGGGATCGGATCGCGGCGTGCCTGCGACACGCTGATCGAATCGGGCGTGGTGCGGGTGAACGGCGCCGTCGTCCGCGAGCCGGGGCGTCGCGTCGAGCCCGAGCGCGACCGGGTGATGGTGCGCGGCCGTCCGCTCCCCGGCAGGAGCGCATTGCGCTACTTCCTGATCCACAAGCCGGTGGGGATGATCACGACGCTCCACGATCCGGAAGGCCGCGCCACCGTGCGCGACCTGCTCCCGCCTGGTCCGAGGCTCTTTCCGGTGGGCCGGCTGGATGCGGACACGAGCGGGCTCTTGCTCGTCACCAACGACGGCGAGCTGGCGCACAAGCTCATGCACCCGCGCTACGGAGTGGAGAAGCGCTACCGCGTCCTGGTGGACGAAGTCCCCGACTCGGCTCAGCTGAGGCGCATGCGCGAAGGCGTGACGCTCGAGCCCGGCGTGCGCACCGGACCGGCCGACGTGCGGCTGGCGCGCTCCCAGCGCGAGCGGCCCATGGTCGACATCCGGATCCACGAAGGGCGCTACCGCCAGGTGCGGCGCATGTGCGAAGCCGTGGGACTCGGCGTCAAGGCGCTGCATCGCTATGGGTACGGCCCGCTGCAAATCGGCACCCTGCCGCGCGGCGCGTTGCGCCCGCTGTCCGAAGGGGAGGTGCGGAAGCTGAAGGCGATGGCCGCGCGGCCGGGCGGCGTGGCACCGCGTCGTTTCCACGGCCCGGCGCCAAGCGGCGAGCGGAGCCGTCCGCCGGTGCCAAAGCGGCCCCGTCGCGAGCGCACCTTCGAACAGCCCCGTCGCGAGCACCCTTCCGCCCGGCCACGTGGGGGGCGCACCTCCGATCGGCCGCGTGGCGAGCGGACCTTCGATCGGCCACGGGCGGGGCGCACCTCCGCCCGGCCACGTCGTGAGCCCACCTTCGATCAGCCGCGTCGCGGGCGCACCTCTGATCGGCCACGTGGCGAGCGGACCTTCGAGCGGCCCCGTCGCGAGCGCACCTTCGATCGGCCACGTGGCGAGCGGACCTTCGATCAGCCGCGTCGCGGGCGCACCTCCGATCGGGCACGTGGCGAGCGGACCTTCGAGCAGCCGCGTCGCGGGCGCACCTCCGATCGGGCACGTGGCGAGCGGACCTTCGAGCAGCCGCGTCGCGGGCGCACCTCCGATCGGCCGCGTGGCGAGCGGACCTTCGAGCGACCACGCCGGGGGCGCACCTCCGATCGCCCGGGTGGCGGACGGACCTTCGATCGGCCACGTGGCGAGCGGCAACCTCGAAGCAAGCGCGGTCGCCCGATGGGTCAAAGAGCGGGACGCCCTGGGTCCGGGGGCTCACCAAGGCGCCCGGGGGGGCCTCGAAGGCCTCGGGCAGGCCGCGGGTGATGGCCGCCTAAAATATTGTAATTGAAATGCTTCGAGGCCGTTCCTAGACTTATTTGCGAAGTCGCGCCCGATGCCTTTGCCGCGGAACGATTCGTGCGGCAGGAAGCTTCAAGGAAGGGCGTCGCTCGACCGGCAGGGATGTCGGACTCACCGTCACGTCATTCGAGGTCCAGCCTCTCTTGCAGCAATCTCCCGACTCGGTCTCTCCCGCACCTTCGAATCACACCCAGCCCGCAGAAGCTCCCGAGACGTTTGACGGGACATGCGAAGCCAGTACCGGGGTAGAAGCACACGACCCGGTGGCCAGGACCCAAGCTCGGCGCCGTCCGAAGCTTCGGCTCCTGGTCCTCCTCGGGCTCGGAGCCTTCAGTCTTCTCGGTCAAGGCGAAGAGTGTCGCGTGGATTCCCGCTTCGTTTCTCCCAGCGCGACGCTCGCCACCTTCTGGGAAGCGCTGAGGGTGGGGGACGCGGACGGGGTATGGGAGTGCTTCGTCGAAGGACGCCACGATCTGCCGGTGCCCGGACAGCTCTGGTTCCTTCCTCCGACGGACCGCATCACCCTCGCCGAGTTCCGATCCCTGCCCGTCACGGGAGGGCGCATGCTCGTGAGCTACGAGGTGCGCTACGTCCCGCGCGGGCTCGATCAGGAGAGAAGCTTCCGGACGGGGGATGAGCTGGTGCGGCTGCGTGGACAGTGGCGCATCGCACGCCCACTCGGGCAGGCCAGTATGCCCGAGTGGGAGCCGACCCCTCGGCCGTTTGACATCTGAATCGGCGCGGGCCTAGGCTCGCTGGCCCCATTTCATCTGGCCGTTCGAGGCTCCCGCACATGCGACGACGCGCTCTCTGCGCGATCCTTTCGGCGCTTTCCATGGCAGCCATGGCAGCGTCGGCCCATGCGACCAAGTACGCGGGCGAGTTCCTGAAGGTCCCGGTCGGAGCGCGCGCGATCGGCATGGGGAGCGCCTTCGTCGCGGTCGCCGACGACGCGACGGCGCCTTTCTGGAATCCCGCCGGGCTGATCTACCTGCCGTACCGGGAAGTGCTCCCGATGCACTCCGAGCAGTTCGGCAGCCTGATCAATCATGACTACCTGGGCGCGGTCTTTCCCCTGGGCGGCGAGAAGGGCAAGCAGCAAGCCCTCGGCGTGGGCCTGATTCGGCTCGCGGTGGACGACATTCCGGTCACGCCTCGCCCCGGAGGTCTGCGGCCCAATATCGACTTCTGGGACTACGGCACGGACAACGACCAGGGCACCATCGACCCCAACGGGACGCAGGGGAACGGCGTGTGGGATCCGGGCGAGCGGCTGCTCGACATCGAGCTCTACGAGGCGAGCAGCAGCGACCTCGCGCTGCTCCTCTCGTACGCCCGCCATCGCGGGCCTCACTGGGCGTTCGGAGGCACCTTCAAGTTCGTGCGTCAGAGCATCCCCGATACGCTTCCGGGCGACCACGTCACCTCGTTCGGGATGGGCATCGACGCGGGGGCGGTGTACATGCCGTCCGACGCGATCACGATCGGGATCCTGGCCCGCGACCTCACCACCACGTACTTGTCCTGGAGCAACGGCACTCGCGAGCTGGTGGTGCCGACCATCGACATGGGCTCGGCCTTCCACTTCTTTCCGGCCGACCGCCATTCGCTGACGTGGGCCGTCGACCTGGCGTGGGGCTTCGAGAACCGGACGCTCGACAGCCAGATCGAGCTGGGACCGGTCACGGCGGATCTTCGCACCGGAGTCGAGTACTGGTATCGCAACACGCTCGCCCTGCGCTCGGGAGTGAGCGGCAAGGATCTCGCCTTCGGCGCGGGCGTGCGCTACAAGCACATCGGCGTCGACTACGCCGCCCAGCTCCACCGTTTCCTCGCGGGGAACACCGAAGGCTTCCCGAGCGATCAGGATCTCGATCCGACTCACCTCGTCTCGGCTTCGTTTTCCTGGTAACGGTTGTTCTGTTCTTGACTCGGACGCCTGGCTAGGCGTCTGATGGCCGAACCCAGGGAGCGCGGGGACCGGCCGCCCCTCCTCGAACCCCGTGCGCCTTCCTCGTTCCCCAGGGTGTTCTGACCACACTGTCTCGTGACCCGACCGGGTTTCGGGAGCGATCCATTGAAAATAGAACCCCGCCGAGCGTGGGGCCGAGTGGCGCTGCTGGGGCTTCTGGCAGCGTCGCCGGCTCATGGTGGCCGTTTGGATCCCGCCGATGAAGCAGCAACCCGGAGTCTGGCTGAGTACTGGCAGCATCGCCCAGCGAACAGCGGAGGGATGAAAGGCCGCACCGCAGCTCCGGCGGCACTTCCCGACGTCTTCGGCCCCGGCGCCGTCCTCACGGTTGGAAACGTGGTGATGAAGGTGACCAACTTCGGCACCATCGGGAACGCATTCGTGACGTCGAGTGATCCATCAGGACAGTGGCCTGGGGCTTCGGGAGTCGAGTATCTCTTCGCGATGTTCCTGGGCGTGGGCGGCGTGAACCCCAACGCGACCGATCCGACCGCGATGCGGCGGATGAGCTACATCCCCGAGTGGAATCCCCCGACTCCCGATCCCGAGGACAGGATGTACCGCGCCTATGACGGGATCATCAGCGGGAACCGGCTGGTGAACGATGACGGGGACTTCAATCCATTCACCGGCGAGCCGAGCATCGACGAGGACTTCCTCGACGGCCGTGACAACGACGGCGACAGCCGCATCGATGAGGACTATGGCGCGCTGGGTCAGCAGATGTTCTCGTGCGTGATGCGCGACGACACGCCGGCGGCCTTTGCGGCGAGCACGGCCGAAGCCCACGTGCCGCTGGTGACCGAAGTGCGGCAGCTGGCCTGGGCCTACTCGGTGCCCGGGTTCATGGATTTCAACGTCATCCAGTGGGACGTCTACAACCGCTCCGGCCATAGCCTCGACAGTCTCTACTTCGGAGGCCTGGTCGACATGGATGCCGGGCCAACGCCCATCTCGACCTACTTCTCGGACGATCGTGACATTCCCTATTTCCCGAGCGGCGAGTTCAGGCGGACGGTGGGGCCGGATGATCCGCGCTTCCAGAGTGTGACGCTTCCCGGCGGAGCCAGGGACACTCTCTGTCCGGTGCAGGCGATTCGCATCAACGGCTTCTCGCTGGTCGACGACAACGGCGACGAGGGACGAACCCCGGGCGTGGTCTCGCTTCTGCTCTTCGGGCACACCCTCGATCCGCTCGGTATCCGCGCGCCGGCCCGGGTCGGATTCCGCGCGTTCCGCTCGTACGTTCAGGGGACGCCGTATCTGAGCAACGGCGGCCCCACCATCGACCAGCAGCGTTTCGAATTCCTCTCGAGCCGCCAGAACATCGATCCAGCCACGGGTTTCCTCAGCGCCCCGCCAGGCGATCAGCCCGGCGACTATCGGGCGTGGTTCTCGGTCGGTCCTTTCCTCGATATTCCCGATGGCGGCATGTTCAGCGCCACCCTCGGAATCGCCGTGAATCGCGGCAGGTTCGTGGACCTCCAGGATTATCCGCTCGACTATGCGAGCTACCAGGCGGGCTTGAAGTCGGAGTCCGATCTGTTCGAGAAGTACCCCTCTCTCGAGACCGCCTTCACCGCGCAGATCGCCTACGAAGGCGTCTATGAGCCGCCGCTGCCGGGCTTCGAGGCGCAGGTCCCCGACTGTCACGGTTGCGAGACCGGGGTCAAGCTCCCGGCGGGCTCGACCCCCACGGTCATCACCGAGGTCTGCCCCGATCGCGAGGCGGTGTCCAAGCAGGTCACGGACAATGCCTATACCTGGTTCGACCTCGACTGCGATCCCTGCACCGGCGCGTGGAACGAGGCCAGCGGACAGGGTTATTACCTGCGGCACTGGAACGCCGAATCGCCTCCACCCAGTCCGAACCTGAACGTCGCGGCATCCCACAACTACTCGGACAATCCCGACCGTGTGCGGCCGGCGGGGGACAATCAGGTGACGCTGGCGTGGGACAACGTTGCCGAGACCACAGCAGACCCGAAGGTGAAGAAGTTCGACTTCCGTTCCTACCGGATCTGGAAGGTGGCGGGCTGGCGGCGTCCGGTCGGCGCCGCGGGTCCCAACGACGAGGATTGGGCCTTGCTGGCGGAGTATCGCCTGTTCGACTACGCCGACAGCAACTCGACCCGCGATCCGAACGCGGACACGCTGGTCTGCCCGATGGTCTTCGTGCCCAGCCACGACTATCCGCCGGGGCATCCGCACTGCAGCGATCCTCTCGCGGATCCGCTCGAGCTTCGGGGTGGCGGCTGCCGGGACACGGCGACCGTGAAGATCTGCCTCCGCAACGGTGACTTCTGGGATCGTCAGACCGGGGTGATCCTGCGCCCCGAAGCGGTCGACTGTGTCCGCGGACCCGGAGGAGAGTGCCTGCAGGACAGCGGATGGGCGCTGGAGGTTCAGGACATCTCCAGGGTTCCTCCGATCAAGAAGTCACGATATCCGGTGGGACGCTACCTCTATCTGGACCGCGAGGTGAAGAACGGCTTCGTCTACTTCTATTCGGTGACGGCCGGAGACTCGTCGTCAGGCGGTGAGCTCTACGGGCGCCGAACCGCCGTGGAGGCGGACCAGGTGGCCCCCCAGGGCTCGACCAAGTCCGGAAAGTCGGTATGGGTGGTGCCCAATCCGTATCGCGGATTCACGAGCATCGACGCCCGTCCCTCGGCCTGGGACCTGACACCCAACGCGACCGATCCCACCGGAACGCACATCGACTTCATGGGCCTGCCACAGGGCAAATGGAGGATCCGCATCTACACCGTGTCCGGGGATCTGGTCGCGGAGCTCCACGAGGACGACGCGGTCAACCCTTCGATTCGAAACCCGGTCACGGGGCCGGACAACGTGACCCGTCCCGGGTACAACCGCCAGCAGGACTCGCCGGATGACGGCCAGGCTCGATGGGACCTGATCTCGCGGAATGGACAGGACGTGGTGAGCGGCATCTACGTTTTCGTGGTCGACTCCAACGAAGGCGTGCAGCGAGGAAGGTTCGTCGTGATCCGTTAGTGCGCGATGTTCTTGCCGTCGCGCCTCGGGTTCCTCTAGCTTCCCCCGACCGCCGGTTCGGAAGGCGGTCGGGAGGGATCTGTGCAAGACACGATGGCGCTCGTACTGGCGGGAGGCCGAGGCGCTTCCCTGAGCGTTCTGTCGGCAGAGCGCGCGGAGAGCGCGCTTCCCTTCGGCGGCAAGTACCGGGTCGTCGACTTCGTCCTCAGCAACTGCTGTCACTCCGGGATCGTTCGCGTCGGCGTGCTCACCCAGCACGCGCCGACGTCGCTGCACGACCACATCGGGTCCGGCCGTCCGTGGGATCTCGACCGGCGTGATGCCCGCGTCTTCATCCTCCAGCCATTCCTCACCCGCGAGAGCTCCGGCTGGTATCGCGGCACCGCCGACGCGCTGGCCCAGAACCGGGACCTGATCGAGGAGAGCCGGGTGCGCCGCGTGCTCGTGCTTCCGGGCGACCACGTGTACAAGATGGATTACCGCGAGCTGGCGCGCACCCACGAGGAGCGCGGCGCCCGCGTCACGCTCGCGGTGACGCCGGTGCGGGCCGAGGAGACGCGGCGCTTCGGCATGGTGACCGTGGCCGACGGCGACCGCGTCGTGGCGCTCGACGAGAAGCCGCCCGCCACGTCGTCGCGCCTTGCCTCGATGGGTGTCGTGTTGTTCGAGGCCGACGTATTGCTGGAGGCGCTGGACAGGAAGCCGGTCGACCTGACGCTCGACATGCTGCGTCCGATGATCGAGTCCGGCGAGCGCGTTTTTGCCCATCACTTCCGCGGCTACTGGGAGGACGTGGGAACGCTCGCCACCTATTACCGCGCCAATCTCGATCTGCTCGCTCCCGAGCCCGGTCTGACGCTCGACGATCCGGAGTGGCCGATCCTCACCCGCGACGAGGAGCGCCCGCCGGTGCTCGTCCTGCCCGGCGCCGAGCTGGAGGGGAGCCTGGTGGCGAACGGCTGCCGCGTGGCGGGCTGCGTGCGTCATTCGATCCTGTTCCCGGGCGTCACCGTCGAAGCGGGCGCGGAAGTCACCGCGTCGGTGGTGCTTCCCGACGCCTGGATCGGACCGGGTGCGCGGCTCGACCGCACGATCCTCGACAAACATTCGTGGATCGGCGAAGGGGCGCGCGTGGGTCTGGGCGTCGCCACGGGGCACGCGCCGCTCACGCTGCTCGGCAAATACGTCCACGTTCCCGAAGGCGCGGAGGTGGGTCGTGGAGCGGTGCTCGGCGTCGGCGCCGGCCCGCAGGATTTCCGCGACCGGAAGATCGAGCCCGGCACGCGCGTGCCCGATCGTCAGGGGCTGGAGGTGCGGCCGTGAGCGCTCAGCGCTACGCGTTCATCCTCGCCGGCGGCCTGGGAACGCGGCTCTGCCTGTTGTCGGAGCAGCGCGCGAAGCCGGCGGTGCCGTTCGCGGGCAAGTACCGCATCATCGATTTCACGCTCTCCAACTGTGTCAACTCGGGCATCTTCGACGTCGGGGTGCTGACGCAGTACCGGCCCACATCCCTGCACCGGCACATCGGCATCGGACGACCGTGGGACCTGGACCGGACGCGCGGAGGCGTGCAGCTCCTCCAGCCGTCGCTCGGCGCCGTGTCGGGCGAGTGGTATCAAGGCACCGCGGACGCGATCTATCGCAACCTGATCCACATGCGGCGGCGCAACGCCGAGGAGCTGCTCGTGCTCTCCGGCGACCACGTGTACAAGATGGACTACGGCGTGCTCTACGCCTTCCATCGCGCCAATCATGCGGCGGCCACGGTGGCGGTGACCGAGGTCCCCGCCGACTCGGTGGGCGCCTTCGGCATCGTGGAGGCGGACGCCACGGGCCGCGTCACCGGATTCCTCGAAAAGCCCAAGCAGGCGCGCTCGAGACTGGCTTCGATGGGCATCTACCTGTTCGAGCGTGAAGCGTTGATCCGCTGGCTGGTGGAAGACGCGGGAATGCCGGAGTCGAGCCATGATTTCGGGAAGGATCTGCTGCCGCGGCTGGTGGAGCGCGGCGAGCGGCTATTCGCGTATCGGTTCCGCGACTACTGGCAGGACGTCGGCACGCTGGATTCCTACTATCAGAGCAATCTCGCTCTGCTCTCGGCGGAGCCGCCGCTCGAGCTGCGCGACGCCGAATGGGTGGTGCACACACAGAGCGCGGACCGGGCGCCGGTGCGCTTTCAGGCGGGCAGCCGCGTCGAGCAGAGCCTGATCTGCAACGGCTGTCGCGTGGCCGGCGAAGTGGTGCACTCGGTGCTCTCGCCAGGCGTCACGGTGATGCCGGGGGCCGTGGTGCGCGACAGCATCGTGATGAACGACACCGTCGTGGGCCGAGGCGCGGTGCTCGATCGCGCCGTGGTCGACAAGAACGTGAGGGTCGGCGATGGCGCGCGGATTGGTCACGGCTCCGCCGACGTGCCGAACCAGGCTTGCCCGGAGCACCTCTCTCAGGGGCTGGTGGTGGTGGGCAAGGACGCTCAGCTGCCCGCGGAGGTGTCGATCGGCCGGAACGCGCGGATCGGGGCGCACGTCCGGCTCGAGGCGTTCACGGGAGACGTGCCCAGCGGAGGTGTGGTGCACGGCCCCGCGGCCGAGCACTAGGGCAGGCTGCCCTCGGCTTCTTCGGCAGCCTGCGAAGCGTCTAGGCGGGGATTCTCAGGCGCTGTCCCGCGCGAATCACCGAAGAGCGGAGCCCGTTCGCGGCCTTGAGGCGGCTGATCGTGGTCCCGTTGCGGCTGGCGATGTTGCCCAGCGTATCCCCCGGCCTCACCACGATCACGCGTTTCACCGATCCCGAGTAGGCGCTGCCGCGACGCGACGGCCGTGGGGGGGTGAACGAGGCGACGCGTGCGCTGTCGGCGGCCAGATCCTCGGCCGTGATCTGCGTCGCATCGCCGGTGCGGATCTTCAGCCGCGTGCCTCGCCTCACCGCGGAGGTCTTGAGGCGGTTCCAGCGCTTGATGTCCTCGACCGTCGTTCCGGTGCGAGCGGCGATCGAGGCGAGCGTCTCGCCGCGGCGGACGGTCACCGTCTGGCGGCCTTCCGCGTCCGACTCGCCGTCGAGCTTGGCCGGCACGCCGATCTTGCGCGGCGGCACGTAGGCCGTGGAGCGCCGCGGGTCGTCATCTTCCAGGGCCGCGACTTCCACCGGCGCGCGGTGATGCGAGCGGATGGTGAGCACCATGCCGCGGCGCAGAGGCCGCGCCTTGCTGATGCCGTTGTCGCGAGCGAGCCTCGTGGCGTCCACGTGGTACTGGTTCGCGATTCGCTGGATCGTCTCGCCGCGGCGCACGCGGTGCTTCACCGACAGATCGGTGGCGGCAATCTTCTCACCGCTCTGCAGCTTGGCGAGCACGGTCTCGGCCTTGCCATCTGGAACGCGCAGCACGGTGATTCCATCCTTCGCCGGCGCCGCGCTGCCGCGCACCGCGGGGTTCAGCTCGCGCAGCGTCTCGTAGTCGCACTCCGCCAGCCGCGCGATCGCGCGCAGGTCGACGCTGCCCTTGAGCGCGAGCTCGTCGAAGTCCATGGGGTCGTCGAAGTCGACTTCGGCGAAGCCGTACTTCTCGGGCTCCCGGGCGATGGTCAGCACCGCCATGAAGGCCGGCACGTATTCCTCGGTCTGCTTGGGAAGGCGAAGGTCCCAGTAGTTCGTGGTGCCTTGGCGCTTGATGGCCCGCAGCACGGTGCCTTCGCCTGCGTTGTACGAGGCCAGGGCCAGCGGCCAGTCACCGAAGATCGTGTAGAGGTGCTTGAGGTAGCGCGCCGCGGCGACCGTGGATTTCTCCGGATCGCGCCGCTCGTCGACCCACTGATTCACGGTGAGTCCAAAGAGGCGTCCGGTCGAGCGCAGGAACTGCCAGGGACCGACGGCCGCCGAAACGGACTTGGCGTGGACGTTGAACCCGCTCTCGACGAACACGAGGTGAACGAGATCGGGCGGGAGGCCTTCCTTGCGCAGCACCTCGCGGAAGAGCTTCATGTAGCGGCCGGAGCGCTTGAGCCAGCGCTCGAAGGTGGACCGGCCCTGGCCGGTGAAGAACTGGATGTGACGCAGGACGTCGGCGTTCATCTGCGGCCGCAGCTCATCGACCGCCGGAGCGTTCAGGACCTTCGGGTCCGCGCTTCCGTCATCGGGGGCCTTGGGTTCCTTGGCGTCGTCTTTCGAATCCGGCGCCTTGGCGCCGTCCTTCTCCTCGATCGCTTTGCGCGACGCGTCGCGCAGCGCGGACATCTTGGATTTGAGCTCGACCAGGTCGCGGCGCCGCGACGCATCGAGATCGCCATCCAGCACGCGGTCGAGTTGGCCGAGCGACGCTTCGGCGGTGGCCACGGCGGACCCATGGTCGCCGGATTCGCGCTGCGCCCACGCGGACTCGTAGGCCGCGCGCGCGGACTGGGCGACCGTGGCGATGGAATCCGGAGCCGCCGCGGTCTGAACCTGCACCTCGGGCGCAGGGGCTTGGACCTGAACCGTGGGCGTCGGGGCCTGGACCTGAACGGACGGGGCCGGGGCCGACGATTGAACTTGAACGATGGGGGCTGGGGCCCCAGCCACGAGAATTTCGGGTTCTACGGCCCAACTCGGAGTTGGGTCGGAAACCGCAGCCGCGGCCAAGAAGGCCGTCAGGATCAGGGCTCGAACCGGCGTCATCTGTCGGTAGTCCTTCCTGGGGCCTCGAGTGCCCGCAGGGTTGCGGGATATCCGGCGCAACTTAAGAGCGCTGAATGCAGGTTGCAATCCTTCTCTTCGATTGCACCGGCGCAAACCCATATCGGGGGAGCGCCTGTTGGAATGCCACCAATGATGATACGGCAAACCGCGTGCCACAACGCCTTCGCGCATTGACACTTGCGGAGCCGTCCGATAGGTTGCGGCACGGCCTGATGCCGCTGTCAATGAAACGCCAATCTTTTGACGAGGGGCTCGACCGCATGCCGTATCTGACGGCTGATACCGACCGGTGGTTGGTTTCGGCCCGAGTCGGCGGCGAAGTCTTGACCACCCGAGCCTCCGTCAAGGGTCTCGAGCTCGATCTGCTGGGTCCAGTCGAGGGCTTTGCACCCGCAGAGCTCGAGAGCTGGCTTCAGAGCCTGGCTCAGTCGGTCGCGGAGGGTGTGGCCGAGGTCCCGCCAGGTGATCCGGTGCCGCCCATGCTGCGAGAGGCGCTGGGCGGTCTGCTCTTCTCGCGCGCCGAGGTCTGGAACCGCGGCACGCCGCCCTGCGCGATCGCGCTCGTGGCCGGCGAGGAGAGAATCGGGTTCGGCTGGGTCGGCGAGGCTTCGGTCCAGGTCATCCTCGATGGAGCTCGTCTCGATTCGGAGTGGGTGTCGATCCGGGACCCGCAAGGCCGCGAGGCGCGCGCTTGGTGTGGTTCGCCTCGACACGACGTGCGCATCGAGCTCTCGTGGTCGCCGGGTCCGGCGCAGGAACCGGTGAGCATCGAGGTGCGCTGGAACGGAGCCGTCGCGATTTCGGCCGCGGCTTCCGAGATGGCGTCCATCGACGAGCGCCTGCCGGCCCCCGAAGCCGTGGAGCCGGCCGCGTCGATGTCGCAGACGTCGTCCGTGGAGCTCTCGCCTCCCGAGGGTGAAGCGCCGTCTTCGGGCGTGGCGCGCTGGCTGGCCCAGCACCTCCAGTGGGATCGCCCCGAGACTTCGGTCGGGGAGAGCTCGCCGACCATCGAGGAGCCCGTCGAGGCGGAAGCGGCGCTGCCCGAGCTCATTCCGCCGACCCCCGAGCCGGCCGAGGTCACCGACGCCTCGATCAGGCCCGACACGCCGGAAGCGCTGGAACCCATCGACCCGACGCCGGGCGCCGCGGCGCAAGGGACGGCCGAGCCGCCGATCGATCGGATTCCATCGGAAGCGCTCGACGCCATGGCGACGCCGGAGCCGGAAGCGCTGCGAGAGCCCGAGCGCAGGCGGCCGCCCCCGCGCCATCCGCAGTGGCCCGAGCCGCCCGAGGACGAAGCCTCGCCGCTGGCGCGCCGCTGGAAGCCGATCGCGCTCTGGTCCGCGGTGGTGCTCGCGCTCTTCGGCATCGGATGGTTCGTCGGCTCCATGCAGGAGCAAAGCGGTCCGGAGCAGACGCGCCGCCCCTCGGGTCTGGTGCTCTTCCTCCGCCGCGTCGGGCTCGCGCCGCCGCGCTTCGAAGTCGCCGTCACCAGCCGGCCGCCGGGAGCCTGGATCGCGATCGACGGCAAGGAGCTGTCGGTGCGCACGCCGGCGACGCTCGAGCTGGCGCCGGGCGAGCATCGGGTCGAGCTCTCGTTTCCCGATCTAGGCAGCGCCGCGTACCGCGTGACCGGCGGCAAGGGCGATCGAGTCTCGCTCGACGCGCCGCTGTGGGGATCGCTGGAAGTGATCGCGAGCGAGTCACGAGCTCAGGTCGAAGTCTCGCTCGACGGACAATCCATCGGCTTCGTTCCGATCCGTCTCGACAGCGTGGCCCCCGGACCTCACGAGCTGCGCTTCACCGCGGGATCGACCGCCTGGGGATCGACGATCGAGGTGCGCGTGGGAGAAGCGCGCGAAGTCCTCGCCTATCCGTTGCAGTCCCCGGCGACCGGACTCCTGCAAGTGCGGGCGACCCAGAGCGAGGATGGGGAGACCACTCCGCTCGAGGGCGCGCGGGTGTGGGTGGATGGCGTGTCGCGCGGCGTGACGCCGCTCACGCTCGAGTTGTCCCGCGGTCCGCACAGCGTGCGCGTCGTGCACCAGCGCGAGGTCGCGCCGATCCAGGTGATCGACCTGCCGGGCGGCAATCAGCGCTTCGCCACGTTCGATTTCGGGCTGCGCTCCGACCTGCCGGAGCTCACGCTCAAGGCCCCGCCGCTATTCACGGTCGACGAGCCCGGCCTGGTGTCGGCGACGCTCAACGAGATCGGCACGGCCGAGGTGCGCGAGATGTGGCTCCACGTCCGCACGCCGGAAAATCGCTGGCGGCGCTATCCGATGACGCTGCTCGACGCGCAGGGCAGCGTCGTGGGCGCGGCGCCGTTCCCGATCGCGCTCTTGGCCGAGGACGGACAGCAGCTCTATTACGTGAGCGCGCTGACCACGCAGGGCGACGAGATCTTCACCGAGATGCAGACCGCCCGCGGCCCCGCCACCGCACGGCGCTGACATCACGGTCGTCACTTCGACGACGACCGTAACGCCGTCGTCCGTTGGGTCGCTGAACGGGTGCCCGACTCGCCCGGTCGCGTTTCGGACTCGCGTCGCAACCGCTGACACGGGGCGCCGTCGCGCCGTTCAACGCCGATCAGCCGGTCAGAAGACGACTGGCACGCCACTCGCCGATGGCCCGGCATGGGTGGGTGCACCGCCGTATGGATCGCCGCGACCGTGTGGGTCGGGCTCGCCGTCGGCCGTGAGCTGCCGCCGTTCTGGATCTCGGGCTTCGCCGTGGCCGCGGTCGGACTCGCGTGGCTCGCGCGCCGCGCGCCCGACCGGCTCGGCACGCTGGCGCTCGTGCTCGCCGTGCTGTGCGGCTCGCTCGCGCGTGGCGGCGCGGCCGGCGCCGTTCCTGGCGCCGCATCGGGCCGGCTGAGCCCGGAGCCGCCCGCCACGTGGATGTCCGCTCGCGTCGTAGACCATCCTGCCCGCGAGTCCGGAGACGTGGTGGCCATCCTCGAGACCACCCGCGCGTGCGAGCTGCTGCCGCGCGGCGCGCGCGTGCGCCTGCGCCTGCCGGCAGGAACCCGCGCCGAGTGGGGGGACACGCTGCGCGTGCTGGCACGGGTGGAGGCCCCGTCGCTCGCGCGGGTCCCCGGCGTTCCCTCGCAGCGCGAGGCCTCATGGGCGCAGGGCATCGTCGCGCGCGGGCGAGGCCTCTGGGTCGAGGACGGCGCTTCGCACACGCTCGCGCGCGCCACGATCGTGCGCTGGCGCCGCCATCTCGAGACCTGCTTCACCCGCGAGCTGTCTCCCGACGCGCGCGAGATCGTCACCCCGCTCGTGACCGGCGATCGCACCGGACTCGATCCCGATCTTGGCGCGGTGTTCCGATCCTCCGGCCTCGTGCACCTGCTCGCGCTCTCCGGCCTGCACGTCGTATGGATGGCGGGCGTCGCGCGGGGCATCACCGGAGCGCTCGGGGGCGGCCTGCGCGCCCGCGCGTGGACCGGCGCGGCGTGCGCCCTCTTCTATGTCGCGATCGCCGGGCCTCTTCCATCGCTCGCACGAGCCGCTGCGACCGAGGCGCTGGCCGCCGTCGCCAGTCTGCGCGGCCGCCTTCTCGATCCCTTGCAGGCGCTCGCGCTCGCCACGATCGTGCTGCTCGCGGCGACGCCGTCGTGGGCCGCCGATCTCGGCTTCCAGCTCTCGTGCGCGGCGACGCTCGGGCTCACGACGCTCGCGCGCCGCGCGGGAGAGTGGCTCGAGCGCAAACCCACCATCGGCGCGTCGACGCTGAAGTTGTTCGTGCCCACCGCGGCGGCGCAGGTGACCGCGCTGCCCATCGTGCTCGATCGCTTCCACGCGCTGCCATGGACGGCGCTCGGCTCGAACCTGGTGGCGGTGCCGGTGTGCGATCTGCTGATGGCCTCGGCCTGGCTCGGCGCCGGGCTCGAGGCGCTCATTCCCGGCGCCGGGCGATGGTGCTTCGCCGCCTGCGAGCCGCTCAGCCGCGTGCTGATCGGCGTCGCGCAGGCCGGCGCCGCCGCACCTCGCGCGCTGTGGGCGACTGGCCATTCGTTCGGGCCTCCCTTCCTGGCTGGACTTGGCGCCGCGCTTTTCGTGATCGCGTGCCTCGACGCACGCGATCTCGTGCACGCGCGCCTTCCGGCCTCGCGCACGCGCGTCGCACTCTCGTGGATGGGGCCGCTCGCGCTCCTGCTCGCGATCGTTCTCGGCGCCAGTGCGCCGGCCATGCGTCCTCCACCGGGACGCTGGTGGCTGGTGGTGCTCGATGTGGGACAGGGGGACGCGCTGGCGATCGGCGGCGCCAACGGCTGGCGATTGGTGGATTGCGGGCCGCGGTCGCCGGGCTACGACGCCGGCGCCGGAGCGGTCGTTCCGTTCCTCCACTGGGCCGCGGTGCGGCGTCTCGATGACGTCATTCTCACGCACGAGCATGGCGACCACATCGGCGGTGTCACGGCCGTGCGGCGCGCCGTGCCGGTGGTGCGATGGTGGCGGGGAGGATCCCCGCGCCGACGCGGCACGCCGGACGAAGCGCAAGACGTGCACGCCGGCGACACGCTCGGCCTCGAGCCGATGCTCGTGGCGCGCTGGCCGGCCGCCGGATTCGCCTCGCGGGATCTCAACGCCGGGTCGCTGACGCTCGAAGCGGGGGAGGGCGAGGGCCGCGCGCTGCTCGCGGCGGACATCGACAGCACGATCGAAGACCGTGTGATCGTGGGTGGCCGCTGCGCCGTGCTCAAGGTCGCCCATCACGGCGCAGCAGCGTCCTCTGGACGACGTTTCCTGGAACGCGTGCGCCCGCAATGGGCCATCGTGTCGTGCGGCGCCCGTAATCCGTTTGGACATCCCGACGTGCGAACGCTCGCGCGACTCGCGACGTGCGGCGCGCAGGTGCGGCGCACCGACCAGGTCGGGACGGTGTGGCTCGAGCTGGGACCCGACGGCGTGACGGAGATCGACTGGCGGCGCGACGCGGTCCGCGAGACGCACCGCGCGCCTTCGCCGGTCGTGACGGGCGGTGCACTTGCCCATGCTCCAGCCCGCTGCTAGATTGCGGTGTGGCTCCTCCTTCACCCTCCATGCACACTCTCGCGGTGCTCGCCTCGGGGCAGGGGACCAACTTCGAGGCGCTTGCGCTGGCCGATCAGCGCCATCAGCTCGGTGGCCACATCGCCCTGCTCGCCACCGACCGACCCGATGCCGTGGCACTGGATCGCGCTCGCCGGCTCGGCGTCGAGGCGCTCGTACTCCCCGCCGGCACGCGCTGGCGCACGAGGCTCGAGGACGAGACGCCGTGGATCGACGCGCTTCTCCAGCGCGGCGTCGACACCGTGCTCCTCGCCGGCTTCATGCGGCGGCTGCACGCGCCGTTTCTCGGAGCGTTCGAGGGACGCATCCTCAATATCCATCCTTCGCTTCTTCCCGCATTTCCCGGAGTCGACGCCATCGGCCAGGCCTTCTCGCACGGGGTCAAGGTGACGGGATGCACCGTGCATCTGGTGAACGAGGCGCTCGATGCCGGACCGATCGTCGATCAGGCCGTCGTCGAGGTACGAAGCGACGACACGCGCGAAGCCCTCGAGGCCCGGATCCACGAGGCCGAGCACCGGCTCTATCCGGCCGCGGCGCGGCGTTTCCTCACCACGCCGTGGCGGATCGAAGGCCGCCGACTCGTCTTTGCCTCCGAGGTGAAGGAGGGCGTTCGATGAGCCATGCCCGCCCGGCGCTGGAGGCGGTGGTGTTCGACGCCGGCGGCACGCTCGTGCGGCTCGACTTCGAGTGGATGGCCGAGGCGCTGACCCGGATCGGGGTGAACACCGAGGCCTCGACGCTGCGGCGCGCCGAGGTGGAGGGACGCCGCCGCTACGACGCGAGTCAGAGGGCCGGCCGTCACGATGCGTCCCCGCTGGGCGGTCCGGGGGACGTGCGCGCCTATCTCGGCGGCATGCTCCACCACGCCCACGTGCCGGCGGAGAAGATCGACGGCGCCGTGGACGCGTTCCTGGCGCACGAGAAAGCGAACGGCCTGTGGGCCCGACCGATGGAAGGCGCCCGCGAGGCGATCGACGCGACCTCTGAGCTGGGCCTGCGACGGGCGGTGGTGTCGAACTCCGACGGACGCGCGGAGTGGCATCTGCGGCACTCGGGCGTGCTCGATGGCATCGAGTTCGTCGTCGATTCGCACCTCGTGGGCCTCGAAAAGCCCGACCCCGCGATCTTCCGTCTCGCGCTCGATCGCCTGAAGATTCCCGCCGAGCGCGCGCTCTACGTCGGGGACATTCGCTCGGTCGACGAGCGTGGCTCGAGGGCTGCCGGCATGCACTTCGTGTTGATCGATCCATCGGGGGATTACGCGGGGGCCACGCCTTCGATCCGCGCCATCGCCGACCTGCCGTCATGGATCACGACCCACTTCGAAGTCCCGCGCGCCGCCCAGGCGGGCCGGGAGGCGATAGGAGGCTGACATGCTGAGCACCAAGGACGCGATTTCACACGTGGATCTGCCCGGCATCGAGCCGTGGCGACGCGGCAAGGTGCGAGCCGTGTACGAAGCCGGCCCCGAGCGTCTGATCATCGTGGCGAGCGACCGGCTGTCGGCGTACGACCATGTTCTGCCCACGCCCATTCCGAACAAGGGCCGCGTGCTGACCGAGCTGTCGATCTTCTGGTTCGAGACCCTGAAGAGTGCTGCGCCTCACCACTTCATCAGCGGGAGGCCCGCGGAGTATCCCGCGCCATTCGAGCGGCACGCCGCCCTGCTCGAAGGCCGCAGCATGCTGGTGCGGCGCGCCGAGCGCATCGACATCGAGTGCGTGGTGCGCGGCTACCTCACCGGATCCGGATGGAAGGAGTACAAGCGGGACGGCACCGTATGCGGCCTCGCGCTGCCCAAGGGACTGAAGGACGGCTCGCGTCTCGACCCGCCGATCTTCACCCCGGCCACCAAGGAGGATACGGGGCACGATCAGAACATCTCGTTCGAGCGCATGACCGAGATCACGGGGCGCGAGGTCGCCGAGGCCCTGCGGACCCGCAGCATCTCGATCTACGAGGAGGCACGGGCTCACGCATGGGCGCGTGGCCTGGTGCTGGCCGACACCAAGTTCGAGTTCGGCCGGGTGGACGGTGCACTGACGCTGATCGACGAAGTGCTCTCTCCGGATTCCTCCCGCTATTGGGACCGCGCGGAATACGAGGCCGGCCGGCTGGTCTCCTTCGACAAGCAGTTCGTGCGCGACTGGCTGGATCATTCGGGCTGGAATCACGAGCCCCCCGCGCCGGCGCTGCCCGAGGACGTGGTGTCGAAGACCAGCGCGTGTTACCTCGAAGCCATGCGGCGGCTCACGGAGCGCGGATGACCTGGCCGCGGGCCGCGCTGCTGTCACTCTCGGACAAGAGCGGCGCGGTCGAGTTCGCGCGCGCGCTGGCCGCGCGCGGGACGCGCATCGTGGCGTCGGGAGGCACCGCTCAGCACCTGCGCCAGGCAGGGATCGAGGTGACCGCGGTGGAGGAGTGGACCGGATTCCCCGAGCTGCTCGGCGGCCGCGTGAAGACGCTGCACCCTCACGTGCATGGTCCGATCCTGGCGCGGCGCTCCGAGCCGGGGGACCTGGCGGCGCTGGCGGAGCGCGGCGTCGAGCCCATCGATCTCGTGGCGGTCACGCTCTATCCGTTCGAGCAAAAGGCCGCGACGCTCGACGAGGCGGGCGCGGTGGAGGAGATCGACATCGGCGGCGTCGCGCTGCTGCGCGCGGCGGCGAAGAACTACGCCGACGTCATCGTGGTCCATGATCCGGCTCAGTATGCCGACGTCCTGCGCGCGCTCGAGACGGGAGTGACCACGGACCAGCGGCGCACCTGGGCGCTGCAGACCTTCGCTCGGACCGCCCGCTACGACGCGGCGATCGGCGCCGAGCTGGCACGGCGCCTCGCGCCCGACGATCCGCCGCCGCTCCATCTGATGGCGCTCGAGCGCGTGCGAGCGCTGCGATACGGCGAGAACCCGCATCAGGCGGCCGCTCTCTATCGCCGGACAGGGGACCGGAACGCGCTTCATGCAGAACGTGAAGGGAAGGAGCTTTCCTACAACAATCTCCTGGACCTCCATTCGGCCGTCTTGCTGGCCTTCGAGCTGGCCGACCCGGCCTGTGTGATCGTCAAGCACAACCAGCCATGCGGCGCGGCCACCGCTGAAACCGTGGGCCA
The DNA here is from genome assembly GCA_035712145.1 of Candidatus Eisenbacteria bacterium. Classification (NCBI taxonomy): domain Bacteria; phylum Candidatus Eiseniibacteriota; species Candidatus Eiseniibacteriota bacterium. The sequence continues at coordinate 45,803 of DASTBI010000115.1, forward strand.
GGCCTACGAGGCGGCGCTGGCCGCCGATCCGCAGTCGGCCTTCGGAGGGATCGTCGCCTTCAACCGCGCGGTGGACGTGGACGTCGCACGGGCGCTCGCCCGGCAATTCGTCGAGGTGGTCTCGGCGCCCGAGTTCTCCAAGGATGCCGAGAGCGCGCTCATGGAAAAGAAGCAGCTGCGGATCGTCCGGATGACGGCGAAAGACCTGTCCTCCACCGATCCCTGGAGCGTGCGCCTGCTCGGACCCTGGGCGCTGCTCGAGCGCGAGGACCGGGACGCCGCTCCCGCGTGGCGTTGCGTCACACGAAGCACCCCCAGCGACGAGGAGATGGAAGGGCTGCGCTTCGCATGGAAGGTCGTGGCGAGCGCGCGCTCGAACGCCGTGGTCCTGGCGCGCGGCCCCCGACTGATCGGTCTGGGCTCCGGCCAGACCAGCCGGGTCGATGCCGTGGACGTGGCCTTGATGAAGGCCCGCCGAGCCGGACATGATCCGATGGGCGCGGTGCTGGCGAGCGACGGCTTCTTTCCCTTCGCCGACAACATCGAGCACGCTGCCGCGGCCGGGATCAAGGCCATCGTCCAGCCCGGCGGATCGAAGCGAGACGCCGAGGTGATCGCGGCCTGCGACACCCACGGCGTAGCCATGATGTTCACCGACCGACGAGTCTTCCGGCATTGAAAACGACGGGAGAGCCATGACCTTGACCGCGGACCCACCAGCGACGAAATCACCCGCCCGGAGCACCCGGGATCGCGCCGCGCGCGCCGTGGCCTCCGAGCGCGTGGTGATCCTCGACTTCGGATCGCAGTACACCAATCTGATCGCGCGGCGCGTGCGGGAGGCCGGGGTGTACTCCGAGATCGTGCCGGGCACCACACCGGTTGGCGAGATCGCCGCCATGCGTCCCCATGCGCTGATCCTGTCCGGCTCGCCGGCCAGCGGATACCGCGATCAGGCGCCTCTGCCCGATCCCGGCATCTACCGCCTGGGCAAGCCGCTGCTCGGCATCTGTTACGGATTCCAGGCCACCGCTCACCTCACCGGCGGTCGCCTGGCGAAGGCCGATGCCGCCGAATACGGCACCGCCACGTTCGTCATCGATCGGCGATCGCCGCTCTTCGCCGGCGTGCCCAAGCGCTTCCGCGCCTGGATGAGCCACGGCGACGAAGTGCAGGCGCTCGGCGAGGACTGGGTCCCCGTCGCCCATACCGCGAATTGCGCGTTCGCGGCCGCGTTCCACCGCGTCCATCCCTACCACCTGATCCAGTTCCACCCCGAGGTCGTGCACTCGCCGTTCGGCAAGCGAGTGATCCACAACTTCCTGTTCCGGATCGCGAAGCTCAGGGGCGGCTGGAGCATGAAGAGCTTCCTGCGCCGCGCCGTGGCCGACATCCGCGCTCAGGTCGGCGACGGGCACATCCTGTGCGGCCTCTCGGGCGGGGTCGACAGCACGGTGGTCGCCACCTTGTGCCATCGCGCGGTCGGTCGCCGGCTCGTGTGCGTGCTGGTCGACCATGGTCTGCTGCGCCAGGGCGAGGCCGAAGAAGTGGCGCGCGAGCTGGGTGAGAAGCGCAAGCTCCAGCTCGTCGTGGTCGATGCGCGGGAGCGGTTCCTCGCGAAGCTCGCGAACGTCACCGACCCCGAGCGCAAGCGCAAGATCATCGGCGCCGAGTTCATCGCCGTCTTCGAAGAGGAAGCGAAGAAGCACGGGCCGGTCGAATTCCTGGCCCAGGGGACGCTCTATCCCGACGTGATCGAAAGCGCCTCGGCGGGCTTCGGCGCGCAAGTCATCAAGACCCATCACAACGTCGGCGGGCTTCCGGAGCGCATGCACCTCAGGCTCATCGAGCCGCTGCGGCTCCTCTTCAAAGACGAGGTGCGCGAGCTGGGTCGCGAGCTCGGCCTGCCGGATCATCTCGTCGACCGCCATCCTTTCCCCGGGCCGGGGCTGGCCGTGCGCACGCTCGGAGCGGTCAATGCCGAGGATCTCGAGGTGCTGCGCCGCGCCGACGCCATCTACATCGAGGAGCTGCGGCGCTCGTCGTGGTACGACAAGACCTGGCAGGCATTCGCCGTGCTGCTGCCGGTCTCGACGGTGGGGGTCAAGGGTGACGAACGCTCCTACGAGCGGGTGATCGCGCTCCGCGCCGTCAACAGCGAGGACGGCATGACCGCCGACTGGACGCGGCTTCCCGAATCGCTCCTGGCCAGGGTCGCGAGCCGGATCGCGAACGAAGTGCGCGGCGTGAACCGGGTGGTGTTCGACATCACGTCGAAGCCGCCCGCCACCATCGAGTGGGAGTAGGCGCGACCCCCCAGCTCGCCCGAGGAGACCCGTCACGCCGAATCGAGCCCACCGTCGTGAACGGGAGGTCGCGGCCGATCCACTGGCGCCGCTGCGCACGCGCTCCTGGCTCAGCGAAGCCCAGCGCAAGGCGATCCATATCGGCTCGCTGATCCTTCCGCTCGGTCTCCTGTTCGAATGGCTGCCATGGCCGCGCGGCCGCGCTCAGTGGCGATGGTTCCTCATCGGCTGCACGCTGATCGCGATCGCGATCGACCTGCTGCGCATCCACGAGGACCGCGTGCGCCGGTTCTTCAAGGATTTCTTCGGGCAGATGATCCGCGACCACGAGCGCTTCAGCCTGCTCGGCTCGACCTATCTGCTGATCGCGGCGCTGCTGGCGGTCGAGATCTTTCCGCGCCCGGTGGCCGCGGCGGCGCTCGGCTTCACGGTGCTGGGGGACAGCTTCGCGGCGCTGGTGGGGAAGGCGTGGGGACGGCACCGGTTCTTCGGCAAGACCTTCGAAGGCGCGGCGGCAGGGCTGGTGGCATGCCTGCTGTGGGCCTGGTTCCTCGTCCTCGCCGGCTTCCTGCCGTGGCCGGTGGCCCTGGCGGGGGCACTGGTCGCAAGTCTGGTGGAAATGCTGCCGATACCTCTCGACGACAACCTCGGCGTCACGCTGTTCTCCGGTTACGTCATGAAGCTCCTCTGGGGCACCCCATGAGTCCTCGTCCGCTGCCGTCTTCAGGATCGTTCGAAGCTTTCGTCGACCTGGCCAAGGGCGGCCAGCATCTCCAGGCGCTCGAGAAGCTGGCTCGCGCGCTGGCCGACCAGCCGCTGCACGCGCAGGTGCGCGGCGCCGCGGTCGAAGCGCTGAGCCGCATCGGCCGCATGGCCGAAGCCGCTTCGGATCTGGGCTCCGCGGTGCGAGCCCTGGAAGAGGCGGCGAGGATCGCTCCGCGCTACGCCGACGTGCACTACCAGCTGGCGCGACTCCAGATCCAGAGCCGCCAGACCGCGGCCGCGCGCAAGAGCCTGGCGTCGGCGCTGCGGATCAATCCCGGATACGTGGCCGCGCGCGTGGAGCTGGCCCTGCTCGACGCGCGCGAAGGCCAGCTGGGGGAAGCGATCGAGACGCTGCGACACCTCGATCTTGGACGCTCGCCGCACGAGCCGCGGCTCTTCCACCGCGGCATCGAGAGCCTCGAGCACGCCGATTGGCAACAGGCCGAGTCGCTGCTCCGCCAGGCCTTGCATCTGGATGAGCCAGGACTGAGCGAGACGCTCGAGGAGGTGCGGACACGGATGAACCGGGGCGATCGCGCATCCGCGGCGCGATTGATTCGCGAAACCCTGGTGAAGCACCCGGGCTATGTCGACCTGCACTGCCTGCTCGGTATCGCGGAGCTGGAAGACGGCCACCTGGACGACGCCATCGCCACGCTGGCCCACGCGCTCGAGCTCCATCCCGACTATCACGCGGCGCGCGTGCAGCTGGCTCGCGCCCTCGAGGCATCGGGGGACCTGGCGCAGGCCGAAGAGCAGGTGGCCCTGGTCCTCGAAGTGGACCCCCAGAATCCCCAAGCGCTGGAGTTGTCGGAGCGTTGGGGACGCTGGCACCGCCGGCGGCGGCGTCCCTCGGCCACGCCGCGCAAAGCCTCTTGACCCGGACCCCCTGAAGGGGCCAACCTCGAATTGCGTCCGGGTGCTTCTTGAGTACTTGCTGCCAGGGAGGATCCCCCATGGCGCGTGGCACCGTGAAGTGGTTCAACGATAACAAAGGTTATGGATTCATCACCCCGGAGGAGCAGCAACAGGACGTCTTCGTACACTTCTCCTCCATCGAAGGTAGCGGCTTCAGAACCCTCCACGAGGGCGACCAGGTGGAGTTCGAGGTCAAACCCAGTGAACGAGGGAATGAAGCAGCGCACGTCGTGAAAGTCTGACGCTCCTTGCCCGGATGCCCGTGGCCCGATGCGATGCATCGGGCCATGTCGTTTCGAGCATCCCAAGGAGGCAGACCCTCGCGCGGCCGCACCATTCCCTGACGAGCGCGCTCGCATGAGCGCGACCATCGCTTGACACCCCTTCTATAGTGGGGCCGATGCTCGAAACCCTCATGAAGTCGGTGTTCGGCTCGAAACACGAGCGGGACCGCCGGCGGGTTCAGCCGATCGTCGAAGAGATCAACCGGGTCTACGACTCCTTCCAGGGCCTGACCGACGATCAGCTCCGCGCCAAGACCACGGAGTTCCGAGGCCGTCTCGCCGAGGCTCTGAAGGACGTTTCCGATCCCGAAGAGCGCAAGCGCATCGAGCGCGAGACGCTCGACGACCTGCTCCCCGAGGCCTTCGCCGCGGTCAAGCTGGCCTGCGCGCGGCTGGTCGGAAAGACCTGGCCGGTGGTCGGCATCCCGATCAGCTGGGACATGATCCCCTACGACGTGCAGCTGATCGGCGGCGTGATGCTGCACGAGGGACGGATCGCCGAAATGGCCACCGGCGAAGGCAAGACCTTGGTGGCGACCATGCCGCTCTACCTCAATGCCCTGACCGGGCGCGGCGCGCACCTCGTCACCGTCAACGACTACCTGGCGCGGCGTGACAGCGAGTGGATGGGCGAGGTCTACAAGTTCCTCGGTCTCACCGTGGGCTGCATCCAGAACCAGATGGATCCGCCGACGCGCCGCCTCCAGTACCAGTGCGACATCACCTACGGCACCAACAACGAATTCGGCTTCGACTACCTGCGCGACAACATGGCGGTGCGCCCGGAGCACCGCGTCCAGCGTGGGTTCGTGTACGCGATCGTCGACGAAGTCGATTCCGTGCTCATCGATGAGGCGCGAACGCCGCTCATCATCAGCGGTCCGGTGGAGCACAGCGATCAGGGCTTCGACGATCTGAAGCCGCTGGTGGAGCGCCTGGTGAAGGCGCAGAACGCGATGGTGGTCGGCTGGCTCGCCGAGGCCGAAGGCCAGCTCGCCGAGGCCGAGAAGGGCGGCGACGCGGGGCTCACGCTGCTGCGAGTCCAGCGCGCTTCGCCCAAGCACAAGCGCTTCCTCAAGCTGCTTTCCGAGCAGCCTGGGGTCAAGAAGCTGATCACGACCACCGAGCTCGAGTACCTGCGCGACAAGCGCATGCACGAGGTCGACGAGGCGCTGCTCTACGCCATCGACGAGAGGAACCGCAACGTCGATCTCCTGGAGCGCGGCCGCGAGCAGATGTCGCCGCAGGATCCCGAGCGGTTCGTGGTGCCCGACCTCACCGGGCAGCTGTCGGCGCTGGAGGGCGACGAGGAGCTCGATCCAGCCGCCAAGGTGCAGCGCCGGGACGAGATCTACCGGGCGTACGCCGCCAAGAACGAGAAGATCCACAACGTCCAGGCGCTGCTGAAGGCCTACTCGCTGTACGAGCGCGACGTCGAGTACGTGGTGCAGGACGGCAAGGTCCTGATCGTCGACGAGTTCACCGGCCGGCTGATGCCGGGCCGCCGCTACTCCGAAGGCCTTCACCAGGCGATCGAAGCCAAGGAGGGAGTGAGGGTCGAGGGCGAGACCCAGACGCTGGCCACGATCACGCTGCAGAATTTCTTCCGCATGTACGAGAAACTCGCCGGGATGACCGGAACGGCGGAGACGGAATCGCGCGAGTTCTGGGAGATCTACAAGCTCGACGTCTCGATCATTCCCACCAACAAGCCGATTCACCGCGCCGATCACGACGACGTCGTCTACCGGACCAAACGCGAGAAATACAACGCGCTGCTCGAGGAGATCGCGAGCTGCCACGAGCGCGGGCAGCCCGCGCTGGTCGGCACGATCAGCGTCGAGGTCAGCGAGCTGCTGTCGCGCATGCTCAAGCGCCGCGGCATCAAGCACAACGTCCTCAACGCCAAGTACCACCAGCAGGAGGCCGAAATCGTCGCCTCCGCCGGGCAGCGCGGATCCGTCACCATCGCCACCAACATGGCCGGCCGCGGGACCGACATCAAGCTCGGCGCCGGTGTCGCCGATCTCGGAGGCCTGCACATTCTCGGCACCGAGCGTCACGAATCGCGGCGCATCGACCGGCAGCTGCGCGGACGCGCGGGACGACAGGGCGATCCGGGCTCGTCGCGCTTCTACCTCTCGCTCGAAGACGATCTCATGCGCTTGTTCGGCAGCGAGCGCATCTCCGGCCTGATGCAGCGCATGGGCGTCGAGGAAGGAGAGGTGATCGAGCACCCCTGGGTGACCAGCTCGATCGGGCGCGCCCAGAAGCGCGTCGAGGCCCACAACTTCGACATCCGCAAGCACCTGCTCGAATACGACAACGTGATGAACCAGCAGCGCACCGTCGTGTACGAGATGCGCAACAAGGCGCTGACCAGCGAGGACATGAGCGAGACGGTGCTCGACGCCATCGAGGACGTGGTCCGTGATCGCATCGCCAAGATCACCGGCGGCGCGGAGGCCCATCGCGAGGAGTGGAATCTCAAGTCGCTGGCCGACGAGCTGTCGTTCCTGCTGATGCGGCCGATCGCGCTCACCGACCTCGAGACCACGGACTACGAGGAGCTCGAGGAGAAGGTCGTCGCGTCCGCCGAGGCCGCCTACCGGGCGCGCGAGACCGAATTCGGCGCTCCGGTGCTGCGCGATCTCGAGCGCCATCTGTACCTGTACACGCTCGACGAGCACTGGCGGGATCATCTCTACGAGCTCGATCACCTCAAAGGCGGCATCGGCCTGCGCGCCTACGGGCAGCGCGATCCGCTGATCGAGTACAAGAAGGAAGCGTTCAACCTGTTCGATACGCTGCTGCGCGAGACCAACGAGGACTTCGTCCAGCGCTTCTTCCGCGTCCAGCTGGTGCCCGAGGCGGAAGCCATGGTCGAGCGCCGCCCTTCGCCGCGACGGATGGTCGAGCAGCACGCGGCCGCGGAAGCATTCGGCGGAGGGCTCCCGGCCGAGGGCGCGGAGGCGAGCGAGACGCGGGCGCCGCGGGCGGCGCCGGCGCCAGCGGCCACGGTTCGAGCCGCGCCGAGGGTGGGGCGCAACGATCCCTGTCCGTGCGGAAGTGGGAAGAAGTACAAGAAGTGCCACATGCCCATCGATCAGGGCGTCGGGAGTGGAGCATGAGCGACCAGGGCGATCGCGAAGCCGTGCAGCGCCTGCTCGGCGTTCTCGCGCGCCACCTCGAGGACTTCTTCGAGGGAGACGAGCTGGCGCTCGAGTCGCTGGGCGCGGCGCTCGAGGACTCCGAGTTCACCGCCGACCAGATCCAGTCGGCGGTGCTCACCCTGAAGAGCCTGGCAGGAAGCCGCTCCGCGGCGGCTCAGGCCCCGGCGGATCCCCCCGGCCGCAGCGCGCAGCGCGTGCTGAGCGATCAGGAGCGCGGCTCGATGAGCCCCGAGGCCTGGGGCTACCTGCTCGACCTCCGGCGCCGCGGGTCGCTCGACGCGGGCCAGTTCGAGTGCGTGCTCGATCGTCTCGCCGCGAGCGGTGTGCGCCCGATCGGCGTCGAAATGGCGCACGACATGGCGGTGCGCGTCGCGTTCGGCGCCGGGGCCGTGACGGATGGTTCGCTTGGCGAAAGCGACGTCGCGCACTGACGGCACGGCGCGGAAGCCCCGCGCCAGGACCGGGCCGCCCGCGGCCGAGGCCACTCGCGAGCGCGCGGCGACCGAGACTCCCGCGGACGAGGCGCCCGCGCGCAAGCGCGCACCCCGCGGATCGAGCAAGTCGGCGGGCCGCGGCGCCGCCAAGGGCAAGACCGTGAAGCGGCCGGCGAAGGCGCCGGGCACCCCGGCGAGCGGCGGCAAGTCGCTCGTGATCGTCGAGTCGCCGGCGAAGTCGCGCACCCTGAACAAATTCCTCGGACGCAACTTCTCGGTGATGGCCAGCAACGGCCACATCATGGACCTTCCGAAGAGCGAGCTGGGCGTCGACGTCGAGAACGAATTCGAGCCCAAGTACGTTCCGATCCGCGGCAAGACCCAGGCGCTCGCAAAGATCAAGACCGCGGCCCGCAACGCCGAGCGCATCTATCTGGCGCCCGACCCCGACCGCGAAGGGGAAGCGATCGCCTGGCATCTGGCCGGCGCGCTGGAGTCCACGCGCATCCCGATCCGGCGGCTGACCTTCAACGAGATCACCGAGCGCGCGGTCAAGGCGGCGCTCGATCAGCCTCGCGACCTGGACATGAACCTGGTGAACGCACAGCAGGCGCGCCGCGTGATGGACCGGCTGGTGGGTTACAAGGTGAGCCCCTTCGTGTGGCGCACCGTGCGCTACGGCCTGTCGGCGGGCCGGGTGCAGAGCGTGGCGCTGAGGCTGATCTGCGAGCGCGAGGAAGAGATCCGCGCGTTCGTGCCCGAGGAGTACTGGACGCTCGAAGCCGACTTCGAGACCCCGGACCTCAAGCGCTTCACCGCGCGGCTGGTGCGGGTCGGCGAGGAAGAGCTCGACCAAGGGCAGCTTCGCGGCGAAGGCGCCGGCGAGCGGGCCCAGGCGCTGGCCGCCGAGCTCATGGCCGCGGCCGCGCGGGTGGCGGGCGTCGAGACCACGCCGCGGCAGGTGCATCCCAAGGCGCCGTTCATCACCAGCACGCTCCAGCAGACGGCGTTCAATCGCCTCGGGTTCAGCAGCCAGCGCACCATGGCGATCGCCCAGCAGCTCTATGAAGGCGTCGCGCTCGGAGACGCCGGGAGCGTGGGACTCATCACGTATATGCGCACCGACTCGCCCCGGCTCGCCGGAGAGGCGATCGGCGAGATGCGATCGTGGATCGGCTCGGAGCTCGGCGCCGAGTACGTGCCGCAGGAGCCGCGGCAGTTCCGCAGCAAGAAGTCGGCGCAGGACGCGCACGAAGCGATCCGGCCGAGCGACCCGGCGCGCACGCCGGAGTCGATCCGCGCGTTCCTCGATGACGACCAGTGGAAGCTCTACGACCTGATCTGGAAGCGCGCGCTCGCCTCGCAGACCGCCTCGGCCGAATACCTCGCGACCACGATCGACGTCGAGGCGGGCCGTCTCGGACTGCGCGCCTCGGGGCGCGTGCTCAAGTTCCCGGGCTTCCAGAAGCTCTACGGCGTCGACGAGGAAGACGAAGCGGAGGATTCGCGCCTGCCGGAGCTGACGGAGGGCGTGACGCTCGCCGTGGCCTCCGAGCCCCTGGTCGCGCCGGATGTCACGGAGACCGGCTCCGCCGGTGGCGAGACGGCCTCCGCCGTGCGCCCCAGCCAGCACTTCACCCAGCCGCCGCCGCGCTATACCGAAGGCTCGCTGGTGAAAGCGCTCGAAGAGGAGAACATCGGACGCCCGAGCACCTACGCCACCATCGTGGGCACCATCACCTCGCGCGAGTACGTGAGCCGCGAGCGCGGCCGTCTCGCGCCCACCGACCTGGGTGAAGCGGTGAATCGTCTGCTGACCAGCACGTTTCCCGACATCTTCCAGGTCGACTTCACGGCCCGCATGGAAGAGGAGCTGGACGAGATCGAGGAAGGCAAGCAGGAATGGCACCGGGTGGTGAAGGACTTCTGGGACCCGTTCAGCCGCGAGCTCGAGAAGGCCGAGAAGTCGAAGGAGCGGCACCGCAAGAAGGTCGAGGAGACGACCGACATCGCGTGCCCCAACTGCGGCCGGATGCTGGTCAAGAAGTTCGGACGTCGCGGACCCTTCCTCGCTTGCCCGGGGTATCCGGAGTGCAAGTTCACGCGTCCCGTCGACGACGCCGAGCTGCCGGTGCCGGTGGAAGGCACGTGTGACCTTTGCGGCTCCGCGCTGGTGATGCGCAATGGTCCTTACGGACGCTTCATTGCCTGCAGCCGCCGGCCCGACTGCAAGTTCACCAAGGCGGTCACGCTCGGCATCCGTTGTCCGGAGTGCGGGCAAGGCGAGCTCACCGAGCGCAGGACACGCCGCGGCAAGACATTCTTTGGATGCAATCGCTACCCCGATTGCACGTTCGCGACCTGGGATCGTCCGCGCGCCACGCCTTGCCCCAACTGCCAGGCCCCGTTCCTGATCGAGAAGGAGACCAAGAAGGAGGGACTCACGCTGCGCTGCCTCAAGTGTGGCTCCAAGTTCCAGCCCGAATCCGTCGGTGCGTGAGGCGCTCGAGCTGTTCCTGATCGAGCTGGCGGCGCGCCGCGCCTCACGCCACACCGTCGAGGCTTATCGGCGCGACGTCACCCGCGTGCTCGACCTCGCCGCCGGAACCGGAAAGGACTTGCCGCCCTCGGGATGGAATCGCGAGCTGCTCGAGCGCGCGATGCGGGATCTGCATCGCACGGCGCATGCGGCCTCGAGCGCGGCCCGCGCCCTCGCCGCGTGGCGCAGCTTTTCGCGGTTCTGCGTGCGCCGCGGAATGCTTTCCGACGATCCCGCGCGCAAGCTCCCGTTCCCGCGCCGGCCGCGGCGCCTGCCTCGAACGCTGCCGGAGCGCGACCTGACGCGCGCGCTCGACGGGCTCTCGGCGGAGGATCCGGCGAGCGTCCGCGACCGGGCGCTGATCGAGATGACGTACTCCTCGGGCCTGCGCCTCTCCGAGCTCGTCGGCCTCAATCACGGCGATGTCGACGCCGGCGCCGGACTGCTCCGCATCCGGGGAAAGGGACGTCGCGAGCGCATCGTCCCGGTAGGAAAGGCGGCGCTCGAGTCGCTGCGCCGTTATCTGGGCGAGCCGGTCACGCGGGCGGGTCGCGACGCACCCGTGTTCCTCAACGCCCGCGGCGGGAGGCTCTCGGGGCGCACGGTGCAGCGCGTGGTGCGCCACCGGCTGGGCCAGGTCGCGGGCGGCCTCGGCGTCACGCCGCACGCGCTCCGGCACTCCTTCGCCAGCCACCTGCTGGATCGCGGCGCCGACTTGCGCGCGATCCAGGAGCTGCTCGGCCACCGCTCGCTCTCCAGCACCCAGATCTACACCCACGTCTCGCGGAGCCGGCTGCGTCGCGCCTACGAACAGGCCCACCCGCGCGCATGACCGGCGTCCGGCGACTCGCGCTCGCCGTGGGGGTGTGCTTCGTGGCGATGGGCTGCGCCAAGAAAGCGCCTCCGAGCGGAGGGCCGCCCGACATCGATCCGCCACGGCTGATCGCCTCGCATCCCGACTCGGGCGCCGCCTCGGTGGCTCTCGATGCGCCTCTCTCGATGACCTTCAGCGAAGGCATGGAGCCGCGCTCGACCACCGAGGCGATCGCGCTGTCACCACCGGTCGAGATCCGGCGCTTCCGCTGGTCGGGCAGGACCGTCACCGCGGTGCTCGCCGAGCCTCTGAAGAAGAGCCAGACCTACACCTTGTTCATCGGCTTCGGCGCGCGCGATCGGCACGGCAACATGATCGACCGCGGGCGCGCTCTCGTGTTCACCACCGGCGATTCGTTTCCCCGGGGCCTCATCGAGGGCCAGCTCGAGGCGAAGGGGTTCGCGGCGGGGAACGCGTATCTGTGGTGCTACGAGGCGTCGCGGGCGCCCGACAGCACGGCGCGCGATTTCGACGCCATCGGCCTCGTCGATCCCGATGGGCAGTTCCGCATCGCGGGACTCGACGTGCCGAAGCGCTACCGCGTCTGGACATTCGCCGACATCAACAACAATCGCTCGTTCGAGCCCGCGACCGATCTGCTGGCGCCGATCGATACGGTGCTGTCGCTGACCACGGAGCATCCCACGGCGAGCGGCATCCAGCTGCGGGTCACGAACCCGCGCGCGCCCGCTCGCGTCAAAGGCACTGTGCTAGACTCGCTCGTCGTGCGCGACGGCGATCTGCTGGTGGTCGCCGTGGCCGACACCGACACGACGCGGCGCGTGTTGGCGTCGACGAACGACCGTCTGAGCTTCGACCTCCAGCTGGAGCCGGGCTCCTGGACGGTGCGGGCGTTCCGGGACGCGGATCGGAATCGCATGTGGGATCGCGCACGGGAGTCGTCGAGCGATCCGTTGCCGGTGCGCGCCGATCCGGCGGCGGAGATCGTCGACGTGGTGCTGGTGCTCAGACCGCCGCGCGAAGGCCGGTAATGGCGAAGATCCCCTTCCTCAAGATGCATGGCGCGGCGAACGACTTCGTGGTCGTCGACCATCGCCAGCCCTTTCTCGGTGATCCGCCCGCCGAGCTGATCCGCCGTCTCTGCGACCGACGGCGTGGCGTGGGGGCGGACGGGCTTCTGCTGATCGAGAAAGACGCCGAGCTGGACTTCGCGATGCGTTACTTCAACGCCGACGGCGGAGTGGCGGAGTTCTGCGGCAACGGCGCGCGCTGCGTGGCGCGCCTGGCCCTCGAGCTCGGGATGGGGAAAGGGGGCGAAGTCCGCTTCCGCACCGCTTCGGGCGTGATGCGCGCGCGGGCGAGCGACGACCAACGCCGCATCGAGCTCTTTTTCGGCCAGGTCGCGCGTCCCTCGGATCCGATCGAGGTCGAAGCCGCGGGGCGATCCTTCCACGGCCAGACGGTGGTGGCCGGTGTTCCGCATTTCGTGGTGCCGGTCGAGCGCGTGGAGTGGGTGCCGGTCCAGGAGTGGGGCGCCGCGCTCCGCCACCATCCGCGCTTCGAGCCGCATGGGACCAACGTCGACTTCGTCGCCCGCCTCGGCTCAGGACGGGTGGCCATGCGCACCTACGAGCGCGGCGTCGAGGCCGAGACGCTGGCGTGCGGCAGTGGAGCGATGTCGGTCGCCGTGTGGAGCGTGTCGGCGGGCGATCGCTCGCCGGTCTCGGTGATGACGGCGGGAGGGGACGAGCTCACGGTGCGTCTCGAACCGCATTCCGGAGGCTTCGAGGTGGCGTTGATCGGACCGGCGGAAGTGGCATTCCACGGCGAGTGGAGCGAAGCCGCTCCGGTGGCCGCCGCGCGCTGAGATGGAACGGAGGCGATCATGTTCGAAGGACTGACGGTGGCCATGGTGACGCCCTTCCGGGGCGGCGAGGTGGATCTCGACGGTGCAGCACGGCTGATCGAGTTCATGCTGGAAGGCGGAGTGCAGAACCTGGTGGTCTCGGGCTCCACCGGCGAAGCGGCGACCTGCAGCGTCGAGGAGCGGCGCACCTTGTGGCGCTTCGTGCGCGAGCGCGTGGCGGAGCGTATTCCCGTCCTGGCCGGCGCCGGAACCAATTCGACCTCCGAGAGCGTGACCCTCAGCAAGATGGCGGAGGAGATCGGGCTCGACGGCGTGATGCTGGTGACGCCTTACTACAACAAGCCCACGGCGAAAGGTCAGATCGCCCACTTCACGACGGTCGCCCAGGCCACCCGGCTCCCGGTGATGCTCTACAACGTGCCGAGCCGAACCGGCACGAATACGCTTCCCGACGTCTTCGAGAAGCTCGAGAGCGTGCAGAACATCGCCGCCGTCAAGGAAGCCTCTGGCAGCCTCGATCAGGCGAGCGCGATCAAGGCCAGGACCTCGTTCACCTTGCTCTCCGGTGACGATTCGTTGACGCTCCCCATGATCGCCGTCGGGGCCGAAGGCGTGGTCTCGGTGGTCGGCAACGCCGCGCCGAGGCGGATGCGGGAGCTCTGCGATCACGCCCGGGCGGGGCGCCGGGACGCGGCGGAGACCTCCCATCGGCGATTGCTCCCGCTCTTCAAGGCCTTGTTCGCGGAGTCCAATCCCGGCCCGGTCAAGTACCTCCTGTCCGCGATGGGCTTGATCGAGAACGAGCTGCGGCTGCCGCTCGTGCCGGTCGAGCCCGCCACCCAGAAGCTCATCCTGGACGCCGCCCAGTCGGCTGGCCTGACCGTGGCCTCGGCGGTATCCCGGACGTGATCCCGATCGTGGTGGTCGGGGCCGCCGGCCGCATGGGCCGCGCGGTCGTTGAAACCGCGATGGCCGATCCGGGGTTCAACGTGAAAGCTGGCGTCGACCGGGCGCCATGCCCCAAGGACTGGGATCGAAAGCTCCCCTTTGTCGACGATGCCGGGAAGGTGCTGGCGCGAGGAGATGTGGTGGTGGAATTCGCGGGTCCCGAGGGCGCGGTCGATGCCGCTCGGGCGGCCGCTCGAAGCGGCGCGGCACTGGTCTCGGGCGGCACCGGGCTCTCGGGCCCTCAGGAGCAGGCGCTTCGAGCGGCCGCCGATTCGATCGCCATCTTGCGCAGCGCCAACTTCAGTCTGGGGATTCTGGCCCTTCGGCAGGCCTTGAAGGCCGTGCTTTCCGCAATTCCGGCCTGGGACATCGAGATCGTGGAGAAGCATCATCGCAACAAGCAGGACAGTCCCTCCGGGACCGCGCTCACGCTCGCTCGAGACGCCGCGAGCGCGCGCGGTTATCCGGCCTCCTCTTTGCGTCATGGCCGTGATGGACACGTCGGCGTGAGGCCGGTCGAGGAAATCGGAGTGCATGCGGTTCGGGGGGGATCGTGGGTTGGAGAGCACACCGTCATGCTCGCGGGACCTGGAGAGTCCCTCGAGCTCCGTCACGTGGCCCAGGACCGGGTGGCATTCGCGCGCGGAGCCCTCACCGCAGCGGAATTCCTGGCGCATGCTCAGCCAGGGCTCTACACTTTCGAGGACGTTTTGAGAGCAGCCGCACGGTCGGAAGGAGGTCGGCTCACGTAGTAATGAGAAACGCGCGCCAGGCGCTGGTTTCACTGACCTCCGCCTTCCTGCTTGCCCTGGTCGCTTACCCCGCCGCCGCCCAGTCATTCGGCAAGAACAAAGTGCAGTACGAGCCCCTGGATTGGGCGGTCCTCGAGACGCCTCATCTGCGGCTTCATTTCTACGCCGAGGAGGAGAGTCTCGCGCGGTACCTCGCCGCGCACGCCGAGTCGGTGTGCGTCGAATACGATCGGCGCTTCCGCATCCAGTTCAAGCGCCCGATCGCGGTGCTCTTCTACTCGACCCATCATCTCTTCCAGCAGACCAATGCCACGCCCGGCCTGATCTCCGAGTCGGTGGGGGGGATCACCGAGCTGATCAAGGGCCGCGTGCTCCTTCCGCACAACGGATCGTGGGCGCGCCTGGCGTGGGTCACTCGCCACGAGCTGGCGCACGCCTACATGCTCGAGAAGCTGGCGCGGGTGATGCGCGAGAACAAGCGCAGCCACGGTTACCTGCCGCCGCTGTGGTTCATCGAGGGGCTGGCGGAATTCTGCGGCACCACCTGGGACGCTGACGCCGAGGGACTGCTGCGCGACGCGGTCCTCACCGGGCGCGCGCCGATGCTCACCCGCAGCGAAGAGATCGCCGGCACGGTGCTCATGTACAAGGAAGGCCAGTCCTTCCTGCTCTATCTCGGCGAGCGCTTCGGTCCCGACAAGGTCTTCGACCTGATGGACAACTGGTACCGCGCCGACGACTTCGAGACCGTCTTCCGGCTCACTTACGGCGAGAAGCTCGTCAACGTCGATCGAGACTGGCACGAGTGGATCAAGCGTCGCTACTACCCGGAAGTCGCTTCGCTGCGCACCGCGACCGAGCAGGGCACGCGTCTCACACAACGCGGTCCATACAATCTCGGGCCGCGCGTGCTGCCATCGGCCTCACCCAACGACACGCTCGTTCGCTTCTGCTATTTCATGGCGCGCGAGAGCGGCGTGGAGCTGATGCTCAGCGAGCCGGGGAAGAAGGGGGAGCGCAAGGAGCGGCGGCTGCTGCGCGCGGGTCAATCGGCGTCGTACGAGTCCTTCCATCTCTTCCAGAATCGCCCGGACGCCTCGAAGTCCGGCCTCATCGCCCTTTCCGCGAAGCACGGAGGACGTGACGCCCTTTACCTCGTCGATTCCAGGAAGGGCCGCGTGATTCAGCGGATGGAGTTCCCGCACCTGGTGGCGATTCTCGATCCCAGCATCGTCCCCGGAGACACATCGGTCGTGTTCTCCGCGCAGGACTATGCCGGCCGCTCGGACCTCTATCGCGCGACATGGAGCAAGGGCCGCGTCAAGCTCGAGCGGCTGACGCAGGACTTCTTCGACGACGTCGAGCCGGACGTTTCTCCCGATGGCCGCTGGGTGGCGTTCTCGTCCGATCGCGGCGGCATCGAGCACCACGCGATCTATCGCCTCTCCCTTTCGGGAGGCGTGCCGGAGCGGGTCAGCCAGCCCCCGGATGGCGATGATCGGCAGCCGGTCTATTCACCGGATGGCAAGTGGCTCGCCTTCCGCTCCACTCGGGGCGGGACCAGCGACCTCTACGTGCGCCCGGCTGAGCCGAGCTTCGAAGCGCGCCGCGTCACCCGCATGGCGGGCCCCGTCTACGACCCCGACTGGCTGGCGGGAGGCCGTGGCCTGCTCTACACCGGCCAGGAGCGCGTGGAGTTCCAGAGCTACCTGACCCACTTCGATCCCGAGACCCTGCAGGTCGAGACCGAGACCGACATGGAGGCGCGGCCCGTGGCCTCGCTCGTCAGCGACGCGGTGATCGCCGGCGGGCTCGGCACGCCCAAGGAGAGCGGCGTCTACAACGGACCCAAGCACGAGTACGAACGCCGCCTCAGCCTCGACCTGGTGCAGAACGCGTTCGCCGTCGATCCCGCGCTCGGCGCGGGTGGCGGAGGGCAGATCGCGATCAGCGACGTGCTCGGCAACGAAAAGATCCACCTCTATCTGTCCAACGACTCCGAGCGCTTCGGAACCAGCTTCTGGGATGGCTTCGAAGGCGGCGTGACCTACATCAACCAGAGCCGGCGCCTGAACTACGGCGTCGGACTGTTCCGCCTCACCCAGATGTACGATCCCGAGCTCGACCTGGTGCGGCGCGAGCGCCGCGTGGGCGTGCTCGGCCTGGCGATGTATCCCTTCAACCGTTTCACCCGGCTGGAGGGATCGATGCTGGTACGCCACGCGAGCGACCACCGTCTCCGCAACGGCACATCGAAGGACGTCGATCTCATCTCTCACTATCTGTCCCTGGTGCACGATAACAGCGGTTGGTCGATGCTCGGGCCGAGCACCGGCACGCGCTTCCTCATCTCGGGCGGGTTCACCCGGGACATGACTTCGGGCGCCGGAGACTTCGCCAGCATGGTGGTGGAGGCCCGCCACTACGAGCGACCGCTGCCGGTCCTGGTCTCCGCGACTCGTGTCCAGGGTCAGGCGAGCTTCGGCAATGATGCCCAGCGCTACTACCTGGGCGGGCTGGTCTCCCTGCGAGGCTACGATCGTCGCACGATTTCCGGCACCAAGACGCTGCTCGTCCAGCAGGAATTCCGGCTCCCGGTGGTGCGCGGCCTGACCTTCGCCCTGCCTCGGGCATGGCAGTTCCCGACCATCAGCACCGCGCTCTTCGCGGACTACGCCATGGCGATCGACGGGAACTTCGTCGATCGGCGCGGAGCGGTCGGCGCGGGAGCTTTCATCGGCGGAGGGTATTATCCGGTCATCCGATGGAACTTCACCTGGGTCACCCCCGACTTCCAGACGTTCTCGCACCGGCCGCGGACCACCTTCCTGATCGGCTACAACTTCTAGCAGCGGTCGGCAGGGTGGAGGCATTCGGGCTAAAGGGCCAGTGCCTCCGCGCCTCGGTGATCTTCCTCGTCCTGGGACTGGCCTGGTCGCCGGCGGCTTTCTCGCGCGACGCCGAGATCGACCAGCAGGTCCGGACGCTCAAGGCCATCCAGCAGGAGATGACCCTCGGCGGCGCCGGGCGAAAGATCGAAGCGATGCGCGCGCTGGCGAGCCAGCGGCGCGCCCGGAAGCTCAAAGGTCAGCGCAGCCGTCCTCCTCGTGACCATCAGGAGGCCCTCGGCGCCCAGGGCACGTACGGTCCTGCGGTGGGCCTGCGCTCTCGAACCGCGGAGCAGCCGGCGAATCGATTGATCACCACGTCGGCGCAGCCCTTCACCACGCAATCCGAGGTTTCGGTGGCGGGAACGCGGGCCGCCATGGTGGCGGCGTGGAACGACGCGGGGTCCCATCAGAACCAGTTCAATGCCATCAGCTTCGCCACCTCCACGGATGGCGGACAGGTGTGGCGCGAGGGCGGGCCGTTACCGGTGGGCGGCCAGGTGCTGGTGTGGGTCTCCGACCCCGTGGTGGCGGTGGACGCGCGACGAGGCGATTTCTACGTCGCGGGGCTGGTGATCGCGACGGGCGCCTCCAGCGGCGTGGCCGTGGCGCGTGGACGCTTCGGTGAGAGCGGTTTTCAGTGGGAGGCGCCACGGGTGGCCCGGGCCGTCCGGGACTCGTTCCCTGACAAGCCGTGGATGGTGGCGGACTCGCTCACCGGAAACCTCTATCTCAGCTACACCACCTTCTACCGTCGCGACGGAAAGTCCACCGACCGGATCGAGTTCCAGCGCTCCGAGGATGGAGGACTGACCTGGAGCTCCGTGGCGAGGCTCTCGCCGGAAAGCGAGGAAGGCCTGGTCCAGGGATCGCGCCCGGCGGTGGGTCCCTTGGGCGAGCTGCACGTGGTGTGGAAGACGATCGACACCACCGCCGCCGCCGGAGGCGAGGACGCCATGCGGATCCGCAGCTCCTGGGACGGCGGGCGCACGTTTTCGGAGACCGCCACGGTCGCGCGGCTCTACACGAACTTCTGCAGCGGTCCGCCGGGGTTCGACCGCGGGTTCGGCCTGGGATTCCCGTCGATCGCCGTCGATCGCAGCGCCGGACCGCATCGCGGTCGAATCCACGTCGGTTGGGAAGAATCCCTCAATTTCTACGACGACCGCCTGGCCGCGGCCGGCGGGGTGCAGGAAGAAGCCGAGCCCAACAACCGGCACCGCGACGCCACGCCGTTCACCGTCGGCGACGTGCTGCGCGGCACGATCAGTCCGGCGCATGACGTCGACTGGTTCCGCTTCCACGGCGAGGCGGGACGCACCGTGGTGCTCTACGTCGACTCGCTGGATGCACATCTCGACGTGGCGCTCCGGCTGTGGTGCGGGGACGGAAGCACCCGGCTCGCGTACAGCACGTCGCTCAACGTCCGCCAGCGGATCGTGCTCTTCACGGTGACGACTCCGGGCGATTATTACGTCTCGATCGCGCCGCACGATGATTCGACCGGCGTCTATCGCCTGGCGTCGGGATGGGCCGAGCGCGGCTCCGAGCGCGGGCGAGACCAGCGCGACATCTTCGTCGCCCACTCGGACGATGGAATCACGTGGAGCACGCCCGCGCTCGCGGGAGACGCGCCGGCGGGATTCGACGACTGGCTTCCGGAACTGGCGGTAGGCACCAACGGAACGCCTTACGTGGCGTGGTACGACTTCCGGGAGGGCGATCCCTCCGGTTGCGGCGCCGCCTCGCACATCCGCCTGTCGCGCTCCGACGACGGTGGCGACCACTGGGTCCCGGTCGGACTCGTCACCGACTACCCCACGCTGTGGTCTGGAGTCTTCAGCAATCAGTCGCCCAACATGGGGGACTACATCGGCCTGCTCGCCGGCCAGGATGGCATCGTGCCGGCGTGGGCGGATGGCCGGGACGCGAATCCCGATGTGTACGCCGCCTTCTGGCCGACGGCTGAAGCGGCGCGCGACATCGCGCCTCTGGCCAGCGAGCCTTCATCGGGCGGCGTGGTCCTGCGCTGGCAGGCGCCGCCGATTCCCGTGACCGGCACGGTGTGGCGACGCGTGTCGGGTGGAAGCGCTCGGGCGCTGGCCGATATCGACCCTGATCCCCAGGGTGTGATGAGCTATCTCGACGTCGACCTCGATCCCGGATTTCGCTACCACTACGAGCTCGCGGTGCGCTCCAGCGAAGGCGAGGTCCGCGTCGGCCAGCAGTCGATCGATGCGCCGGGCGCTTCGGCGGCGGCGCTCGCCCTCGAGCGTGTGGCGCCGAACCCGAGCCATGGCGTGTTCCGGATCGCGTTCAGTCGTCCGCATCTTGCGCCCGCTCGGCTCGACGTGCTCGACGTAGGCGGCCGCCGCGTGATGGGCGTGGATCTCGGCGAGGAGTATGGCACTCGCGGCGTCCTCGACCTGGGACGACAGACGCGGCTCGATCCTGGTCTCTACCTGGTGCGGTTCGTCCAGGCCGGAGAGTCGGTCAGCGTGAAGGCTGTCGTGGTCCGGTAGCTGCGAGAGCGACACCCCCGCGGCCAGCCGCAGGCATGTCGAAGGGACCCACAGACGCCGTAGCCATGGATGGTGGAGGCGTCGAGGACCGAGCGAGGCGGAGCAGGATGCGGAGCCGACGCGTGCCCGAGACATGCCTGCGGCTGGCCGCGGGGGTGTCGCTCGGGTGCGCTAGATTAGCGCCCTGGATCGACGGCGACGCCGAGCGGCTGCGCGAAGGCCGAGAGGCGGCTCATGATGGTTCCCGTGCTCGAGATGCGCACGACCTGTCCTTCCTCCTCCAGGACCGCCCACACCTGGCCGGTGCCCTGATCGACCGCCACGTCGCTCACCGAGTTGAGGCCCGAGACGCGGAACTGGACGGTGCCGCTGCGATCCAGCGCCACCAGCTGATCCGCGATGGCATCGGCGACCCAGATGCGTCCACGATGCGCGTCGACCGCGACTCCGACCGGACCCTGGAAACCCTGGAGGGTGGCCTCGATGAACGTGAAGGAGGGAGGCACTCGAGTGACCGTGCGTGACTGAAACGAAGTCACCCACGCCCGCCTCGTGACGCTGTCGATCGCGACCCGGCTGGGCCGGTTCACCGTGATCTCCGCGAGCGGACTGTGATCCGGAGCGTAGCGGCGCAGCCGGTTGCCGTCGCGCTCGCACACCACCACCGAGCGGTCGAAGACGTCGACGGCCACTCCGATCGGGAACTGGAGCGGCTCGATCGCGCCGCCGATCGGCCGGCCGAAGGGATCGAACGACCACAGCCTGCCCGGCTCGTCGCACACCCATGCCATCCCCTGGAGCGGGTCGACCGTGAGAGTCGAGGGATAACCCAGGCCGGGAACGTTGATCGTGACGCCGGTCGCGGGATTCAGGATCGCGACGCGGCCGGCGAGTCGATCGGATACCCAGA
Organism: Candidatus Eisenbacteria bacterium; assembly: GCA_035712145.1. Lineage (NCBI taxonomy): Bacteria > Candidatus Eiseniibacteriota > Candidatus Eiseniibacteriota bacterium. The sequence goes on from DASTBI010000115.1 coordinate 66,944, forward strand.
CGAAGCCGGTGACCGAATCGACGGCCACCGCGACCGGACCGCTGAAGCCGCCAAACGTTCTGACCACGCGGCGGCCATCGGGCGTGATGCGGTAGAGCGCTTGACGTTTGTTATCCACGACCCAGCCGCGCGCGCGGCCGGGTGTCGCCACGTCGGACGCGGGAGGCTGGCGGTCCACGCCCTCCTCGTTCACCAGGTAGAGACGATACCGATGCTCGAGACCGTTCAGCGTGCCGAGGTCCGCGTAGCCCGCCGACGCGGGCGGCAGGAGCCCGCTGATCAGTTGATAAGGGTTCGATCCCGTCTGACGGTAGAGGTGGAAACCCAGGATCCCGCTCGTGCCGGTGACCGGGGACCAGCTCAGATCGACGCGACCGTCGCCGGCGATGGCCATGAAGCCGGCGGGACCTCCGCCGGTGTTCGGATTGTCGGGATCGAGTGGATTCGTGTGCTCGCGCTGGCTGCACCCGGCCAGCAGCAGCGCTAGAAGGAGTAGGCGAGAGCGCATCGGTCGGGGCCGAGCAACAGGGAGACCCGTGCCGTCGGCTGCGGTCTCAGGAAACGCAGATAGAGTCCGCCGACGATCAGCAGCTCACCCGTGATCAGGCTGGCGCTCGAGACACGATCGTAGAGCACGGTCCGGTCGTAGAGCTCGGTGATCTGCTCTGGATCGGTCGCCACCAGGTACTCATCGTACGTGCTGTTGGCGCGGTCGCGGAGCACGAAGGACGTGGCCACCAGGCCGACGCCCGAGGCCAGCGCCAGGTAGGCGCCGAAGTGGCTCTGCTTCTTGGGCATCTGAACGGCGACGACTGGAAACGGAGAGGCCGCCTGCGCCCATGCGCAGGCGGCCTCGAGCGGTTGGGCCAGAAGGCCGATCGCGAGTGCTAGGGCTGTCGCCCGCGTCGACCGGCGCGGCGTGTCATGAGGTGAACTTCGAAGCAAAACGAGCGAGGCGCGCCTTGTGGCGGTTCGCGGTCTCCTTCTTGATGATGCCTTTGGCCGCCGTGCGATCGAGGATGGACGTGGCGGCGCGATAGGCCGTCTCGGCGTCGGCGCGATTGGTCGCGGCGCGAATCGACTTCAACGCGCTGCGCATGCGGCTCCGATAAGCGATGTTGCGGCGGCGTCGACCCTCGTTGGTGATCACCCGCTTGGCCGCGGATTTGTGATGCGGCATAGGTCCTCCGGAACACGAAGCGATTCGAGCCGAACGAAGATAGGGACGACACGCAGCCCTGTCAAGGTTGGAGCTCGCCCGAGGCCGCGCCGGGCGCACTCGCCCTCGAGGCCCGCGCACATTCGCCGTTGATGCCGGACGAGCCCGGGGTTTACTGTGATGGTTCGCCTACTGTAGGCGGGGTGTCCTGAGGCTCCCATGAGCGTTCTGAGCGAGAAGATCCTCAATTTGCCCGCCGCCCCAGGGGTTTACCTGTTCAAGGACGGACGGGGGGCCGTGCTCTACGTAGGCAAGGCTCTGCGCCTCTCGAGCCGGGTTCGAAGCTACTTGAACCCCGAAGAAAGCCGCCTCTACCACGACGAGATGATGCGCGAGGCGGAAGACCTCGACGTGATCCTCACCGACTCCGAGGTCGAGGCCGTGCTGCTGGAATCGACCCTGATTCGCCAGCACCGCCCGCGGTACAACATCCGCCTCAAGGACGACAAGAGCTTTCCCTACGTGAAAGTGAGCGTCCAGGAAGAGGTTCCGAGACTGTCGATCACACGGCAGGTGCGCTACGACGGCGCTCGGTACCTCGGTCCTTTCACGGACGTCAAGCTGCTGCGCCGCACCCTGCGCGAGGTGCGCCGCGCGTTTCCCGTGCGCACGTGCCAAAACTTCGAGGATTACCGGCGCGCCGATCGGCCTTGCCTCTACTTCCACATCCGTCGCTGCGTCGGTCCGTGCACCAGCCGCTCGCGCGCGACGCCCGAGGAGTACCGCGCGCTGGTCGACGGGCTGCTGCTGTTCCTGACCGGGCGGGACCAGGAGCTGTTGGGACGGCTCCAGGGCGAGATGAGCGAAGCCTCGGACCGGCGCCGTTACGAGATCGCCGCCCGTCGCCGCGACCAGATTCGACTGCTCGAGCGCATCCGCTCGCCGCAGAAAGTGGTGGCGCGGCGCGGCGAAGCCGACGTGCTGGGCATCGCGCGCCATGGCCGCCGTGCAGCCGTCGTGACCCTGCGCGTGCGCGGAGGCCGCGTGGAAGGGAAGGAGTCGCGCGTGCTGGAGCGCACCGCCGATGCCGGCGAGAACGAGCTCCTGTCGACCTTCATCTCCCAGCACTACCTGGCGCAGGAGATGCTGCCGCGGCGCGTGGTGGTGGGCTCGCTGCCCGACGACGCCGCGGTGCTCGAGGCGGCGCTGACGCGGCGTGCTGAGCACGCGGTTCAGATCGCGGCGGCGGGGCGCGGCCGCGAGCGGCGACTGGTGGCGTCGGCGGAGCGCAATGCCGCGCTGGCGCTCGAGGATCTCGAGGCGAGGGCCGCAGGCCGCAAGGCCCGCTTCGTGCCCGAGGTGCTCGAGCTCCAGCGCGCGCTGCGTCTCGAGACGCCGCCGTACCGGATGGTGTGCTTCGACGTCTCCAATCTCGGGGCGGAAGGCGCCGTGGCCGCGGTCGTGGCCAGCGAGAACGGCCGAGCGCAGAAGGCGCTCTACCGGCGCATGCGCATGCGGCAGCTCGGCCCCGACGATTTCGCCATGATCCGCGAGGCGGTCGAGCGGTACTGGACGCGCGTCGAGTCCAGCGAGCTCCCACGCCCCGATCTCGTGATGGTGGATGGCGGCGTGGGGCAGGTCGGCGCGGCGCGCGCGGCGCTCGATCGTGCCGCCACGCGGCCGGTGGCGCTGGTGGGGCTCGCCAAGCGCGAAGAGACCGTGTTCCGCGAGGGCGCTCCGCCGTTGCGTCTGCCGCGCCGCAGCATCGCACTGCATCTGCTCCAGCGAGTGCGAGACGAAGCGCACCGTTTCGGGCTCGACTACCACCGTCGCCTGCGGAAGCGCTCGCGCATCGGCAGCGTGCTCGACGGGATCCCCGGCGTCGGACCCACACGGCGCGCCGCGTTGCTCAAGGCGTTCGGCTCGGTGGCCGCGATTCGCAGAGCGAGCGCGGATCAGCTCGCCAGCGCCGCGGGCGTGCCGATGTCGGTCGCGGAGCGCGTGCAAGCCTACGTGGCGGGTGAATCGGCCGGTCCGGATCCCGGCGCCACCCACGAGGGTGGCTCCCGCGAGGGGGCGGCATGAGCCCCGCGCTCAAGCCCGCTCCGCTCACCGCCGCGCTCGAGGGCCCGGTCGAGGCCTTCCTCGACGAGCTGCGCACCGGCCGCCGGTTGTCCCCGCGCACCGTGGATGCCTATGGACGCGATCTCGCCGACTACGCGCGCTTCATCGTCCGTCAGGGGCTCGAGGCCTGGGACGCTGCGACGCCGACGGTGATCGACGGCTACCTCGCGAGCCTGGCGCGCCGCGGGCTCGCGACCGCGACGGTGGCGCGGCGGCGGGCGGCATTGCGCGGCTTCCACGCCCATCGAGGCAGGCATCGGGATCATGGCCCGGATCCGGCCGCAGATCTGCCTCCGGCGCGTCGCGAGCGCAAGCTGCCACACGCGCTGGCCGTCGAGGACGTCGAGCGGCTCCTGGCCCAGCCCGAAGGCGACGCTCCGCTTGCGTTGCGCGACCGAGCCTTGTTCGAGCTGGCTTACGGGAGCGGGCTGCGCGTCTCCGAGCTGATCGGGCTCTCGCGCGACCGCCTCGACCTCCGCGACCGAGCGGTCTCGGTCGCGGGCAAGGGGGACAAGGAGCGCGCCGTGCCGTTCGGACGGTCGGCGAAGCGGGCGCTCGATCACTATCTGGATCGCGCGCGTCCCATCCTGTGCGCGCGCTCGCGTCACGACGTGGTGTTCGTCAACGCGCGCGGCGGCCCGCTGAGCCGCATGGGCTTCTGGAAGATCCTGCGCCGGCACGCCCGCGCCGCCGGCATCGCATCCCGCGTGCACCCGCATGCGCTGCGGCACTCGTTCGCGACGCACCTGCTCGCGGGCGGCGCCGATCTGCGCGTCGTCCAGGAGCTGCTCGGGCACGCCTCGATCACGACCACCGCCATCTACACCCATCTCGACCGGGGCTATCTGCGCGAAGTGCATCGCACCTTTCATCCCCGGCCGTGAATCGCGCCGGACTTCGAAGGAGCCAAGAATGAGTCGCGTTTGCGCCACGGTCGTCGTGCTGGTCGTCGCCCTCTGGGCGACGCCGGCTCGGCCTGCCAGCTCCATCGTGCTTCCCAAGCCGGGGCAGATCGGGCTCTCGATCGGCGGGGGCTATGGAACGTTCCTCGAGACCGGGAACATCGGCACGACATTCGGCGCAGGGCCTGCGTTGAACTTCAGGCTGCGCTATCGCATGCGCTACGAGCGAGGCATCGGCCTCTCGTTCGAGAGCCAGAAGCTGGACGTTCGCGTGGATTCGCCACCTTATGTGGTGGGGGTGGATAGCACGGCGGCGCCGACCGAGCTCTCCACCATCCTCTCGGGAGTCGAGTTCTACCAGTTCTTCGGGACCCGGACGAAGGCCACCAAGTTGCTGATGCTCGGCGCCGGCCTGGCCCAGATGCGCGCCGAGATGAACACGGGGGAGACCGAGCTCTCGGGCGAGAATTCCGGAGACGGGCTGTTCGTCAGCGCGGGGGCCGGGCTCGAGCGCTTCTTCTTCAAGTCATGGGCCTGGGATCTGTCCGCCCGCTACTACGCCGTGTTCCGCGATGGACAGGCCAACCACAACGTTCAGGCGGCGCTCGGCCTGATCTTCTACGCCAGCTACTGATGCCCGGCACGCTCTCCATCGCGTTCCAGGGGGCGGCCCGCACCGTGACCGGGTCCCGCCACCTCATGCGCTTCGGCGAGCGCACCTGGCTCTTCGACTGCGGTCTCTACCAGGGCCACCGGGAAGAAGCCGATCGCGTGAACCGCACGTTCGCGTTCACGCCCGCGGATCTCGACTCGGTGGTGCTGTCGCACGCGCACCTCGATCACAGCGGCAACCTCCCGACGCTCGGCGCGCAGGGCTACGCCGGCCGCATCCATGTCACGCCGGCCACCGCCGATCTGTGCGGCTTCATGCTGGCCGACAGCGCGTTCCTCCAGGAGCGCGACGTCGCGCACATCAAGCGCCATCACCCCAACAAGCCTGTGCGTCCGCCGCTCTACACGGCGAGCGACGTCGAGCAGACCATGACCCGCATGGACGTCCATGCATACCACCAGCCCTGGGAACTGCTGGAGGGCGTGCGGGTGCAGTACTACGACGCCGGACACATCCTGGGCTCCGCGCTGACCACGTTCGATTTCCAGAGGAACGGCGCTCGCTTCCGGGTCGGCATGAGCGGCGACCTGGGGCGCGCGCGGATGCCGATCCTCAAGGATCCTGAGACCCATCCCGGGGTGGACGTGCTGGTGCTCGAGAGCACGTACGGGAACCGACTGCATCCCGAGCGCAAGGACTGCGAGAAGGCTCTGGCCGAAACGGTCGAGCGCACCGTGCAGCGCGGCGGAAGGGTGATGTTGCCCGCGTTCGCGGTCGGCCGAACGCAGGAAGTCGTGGCAACGCTCCACCGGCTCATGAGCGACCGGCGCATTCCCGATCTTCCGATCTTCGTGGACAGCCCGATGGCCCGGCAGGCGACCGAGGTGTTCACGCGGCACCCGGAGCTGTTCGACGGCGAGACGCGCCGCGCGTTCGAGCGCGACGAAGGCGCGCCGTTCGGCTTCGAGCGGCTGCGCTACATCGCCACCGTGGACGAGTCCAAGAGCCTCAACGACCACCGCTCGCCCTGCATCATCGTGTCGGCGTCGGGGATGTGCGAAGGCGGACGCATCCTCCATCACCTCCAGCACGGGCTGGGCGACGCGCGGAACACCGTGCTCTTCGTCGGCTTCCAGGCGGAGGGCACGCTCGGTCGCCGGCTGGTCGACGGAGCGCCGAAGGTCAACGTCTTCGGCGAGCCGGTGCAAGTGCGCGCCGAAGTGGTCTCGTTGCAGGGCTTCAGCGCCCATGCCGACCAGAACGAGCTGGTCTCGTGGGTCACGCGCCTGCAGCCCACGCCGCGCCGCATCTTCCTGGTCCACGGCGAGCTCGAAGCCGCCGAACCGCTCAGGAGTCTCCTGCGCGAGCGGACCGGGGCCGACGTCGCCATTCCCGAGCGCGGAGAGGAGTTCGAGCTGTGGAACTGACCCAGTCCCGGTACCAGGTGGGGCAGCGTCTCCGCCATCCCCAGTTCGGCGAAGGACTGGTGGTGGAGGTCCATACCGATCGCGGCCGGGAGGTGCTCGAGGTGGTGTTCGGCGGACAGCTGCGCCGCCTGTCGGCGACCCGCGAGTGGGAGATCGTCGACGGCGATGCGCTGCCGAAGGCCCTGGCCCGGACGACGAGTACCGAGGATCCGAGCCCGCCGGCGAGCGCCACCCCGAGGGTGTGGCACCCGCAGGGCGAAGCGCTGATGACGATGTGGCGCGAAGGCAGGATCGCGCCGTCGACCCACTTCGACTTGCGCGTGCAGGCCGAGAGCTGGGCCGGCTGGGCCGAGCCCGAGCGGCTGGTGTCGCTCGACTCGCTCCGAGGCGTGGAGCGCTTCCCGCACCAGATCCGCGCTTGCCTCAAGGTGATGAGCGAGCTCAACGGCCGGGCGATCCTGGCCGACGAGGTGGGGCTCGGGAAGACCATCGAAGCCGGCATCGTGCTCAAGGAGTACCTGCTGCGCGGCGCGGTCCGGACGGCGCTCGTCCTGGTGCCGGCGTCGCTGTGCGAGCAGTGGCGCGCCGAGCTGTGGGAGAAGTTCGAGCTCGACTTCGTGGTTTCGCGCGGACCGGCAGGCCAGTGGGGCCGCCACCCGCTCGTGATCTCTTCGCTGGAGACCGCGCGCCACGAGCGCCATCGCCGCCGCGTGCGAGGCGCCAACTACGACATCGTGATCGTCGACGAGGCGCACCGCCTGCGAAACCACCTCACCCTGGGCTGGAAGTTCATCAACGATCTCAACCCGCGCTACCTCATGCTGGTGACCGCCACCCCGGTCCAGAACGACCTGCGTGAGCTCTACAACCTCGCGACCCTGGTGCGTCCCGGCACCGTCGGCACGTTCTCGCAGTTCCGCCGGAACTTCCTCTCCGGCCACGACAAGCGCACGCCGCGCAACACCCCCAAACTGCGGACGCTGCTGAAGAGCGTGATGATTCGCACCCGCCGCTCGGACACCGACATCGTGTTCGCGCCGCGCCGCGTCGAGACCTTGTGGGTTTCACAGAACGCGGCCGAGCGGAAGCTCTATCGCGAGGTGAGCGACTTCATCTACGAAGCGGTGCGCGCCGACGAAGGCGCTCCCGGACGTCGTCACTACTTCACGCTGGTGGTCCTGCAGAAGGAGATGGGCTCCTCGTGGGCCGCTGCCGCCTCGACGCTCGAAAAGCTCGGCCGCAATCCCGACGGGCTCGATGCGCGGCGGCTGCGGGCGCTCGCCACGCGCGCCGGCGAGCTGGGTATCCGGCAGAGCAAGGTGCGTTCGCTGCTGCGCCGCATCCAGTCGCTCCAGGGCCAGAAAGCCATCGTCTTCACCCAGTTCCGCTCGACGCAGGACTCGATCGTCCAGGCGCTCCGGGAAGCCGGCATCGAGCCGGCGGTGTTCCACGGCGAGCTCGGCTGGCGCGAGAAGGAGGAGGCGCTGGACCACTTCCGCGCCTCGCTGCCGGTGCTGGTCAGCACCGAGGCCGGCGGCGAAGGCCGCAATCTCCAGTTCTGCCAGGTGGTGATCAACTACGACCTGCCGTGGAACCCGATGCGGGTCGAGCAGCGCATCGGGCGCGTCCACCGGCTGGGCCAGGAGCATCCCGTGCGGGTCATCAATCTGGTGGCGCGCGGGACCATCGAGTCCTACGTGCTCGAGATCCTCGACAAGAAGATCCGGATGTTCGAGCTGGTGGTCGGCGAGATCGAGGAGATCCTCGGCACCTGGCAGCCGCACGGCTCGTTCGAGGACGAGGTGTTCCGCCGCTGGATCGAATCCAAGGATCCGCGTGTCCGCAAACGCCGCTTCGCGGAGCTTGCCCAGCACCTGCTCTACGCACGGCGCCAGTACCAGGAATACAAGGAGCGCCAGGACCTCTTGTTTCCGTCCACCGTGAAGGAAGAGTCGTGACCCGTGCTCCGGCCCTGATCGCGCGCCGCAAGCCCGCGGCGGATCCCGGCGCCGACGGCGCCGCGGACGGCGTCGCGCGCCAGGTGACGGCGGCGGTGGGGCCATGGCGCGACTTCGTCGGACGCTGGCTGGAATCGGCGGGATGCCAGGTGGCCGACGCGGCGCGCGGCGACTGGGAGGTGACGCTCTCGCCGGCGCTCCAACGGCGCTGGCGCCGGCATCGCGTCCGGCTGGTGTTCGATCCGCTGCGCGCCACGCTGCCTCGCGGCGCGTGGTTCACGGCGCCGGGCAGCGGCGCCGGCCGCAAGATCCTCGAGGCCGCGCGCGAGGAGCCGATCGCCGCGCGTCGCACCGCGCTGCCCCAGGTTCCGGGGGCTCCCGAAGAAGGGCTCGCCGCGGTGTGCAAAGTGCGCGGCCTGACATGGGGACCGCCGCGGCTCGGGCCGGTGCACTACGAGCGGCGCCTGGCCTTCCACGCCGTGGTGACGCTGTGGGGAGGCCTGCCGGCTCAGGAGCCGTGGACCATCCTGGTCTCGCCCCAGGGCGACCTCATCGAGTGGCATCGCGGCGACGGACTGCCGGACGCGCGCGCGCGCGACGGCCTCTATCAGATCGGCGAAGAGCTCGAGCCCGAAGTTCGCGAGGCGCTGGCGGCGCGAGCGCGCGAGCACCTGGTGGGGCTCGTGGCCGAACGCGAGCGCGAGTGGGAGAAGGCGGTCGGCAAGCTGCGAGACGATGAGCTCGGCCGGCTGTCCGCTTTCTTCGCGGCGCGTGTCGAGGAAGAAGAGGAGCGTCTCCGCCACCGCACGCCTTCGGAGAACGGCCACGACATCCAGGAAGGCGATGCCACCTCGCTCAAGCTGGAGTGGGAGCGACGCGCGCAGGAGGTGCGTCATCGCTGGGCGCTTCGGACCGAGGTGCGGGTTTGGGGATTGGAAGAGTGGGCATGGCCGGTCGCCGAGCTCGAGCAGGAGCTGCGCGCCGGCGCCGTGCATCTGCTCCTCAAGAGCCCGGTGGACGTGGCGCGCGGGCTTCCGGCGGCTCCGGCCTGTCCGACGTGCGGGACACCCGCCGATCTGCTCATGCGGGTGCGCGGCACGGTCGCCTGCGTCGCCTGCGGGCCGCGCTGATCACGACTGCGCTTGACGGAGGCGGGATCGACCGTCTACCGTCCTCGCTCGCCGCCCTCCCGATCGACCTGCAGCGATCCCTCGTCCAGAAGCCGTAACCGGAGGTAGTGCTTGGCATTAGAGACTCAACAAGCGAGACGGCTCGAGCCCGAAGGGGCGGAGCTGATGGATCGCGTCTCCGGCTGGTGGGAGGACTATCAGCGGATCCTGCTGATCGCCCTGGCCGTGATCGCGTTGGTCGTGGGCGGCGGCTACCTCTACCTGCGCTCCCAAAAGACCCAGGAGGACCAGGCCGCGGGTCAGCTGGCGGAGGCCAGCGTCGTGTTCTGGCAGGGCGACTACAACCGCTCGCTCCAGGTGGCCAAGCAGACCTACACGCAGTACCCGTCGACGCCGAGCGGCATCGATGCGCACCGCGTGGCGGGCGACGCCTCGTTCTGGATCGGCGACTTCAAGAGCGCGGTGACCGAGTACCGCCAGTACCTCGGCAAGGTCAAGAGCGGCGAGCTGGCCGACGCCGCGCGCCGCAGCCTCGCGTACTCGCTCGAGAGCAATGGACAGACGCAGGACGCGGCAAAGGAATACGACGCACTGGTGGGCCGCATCGACCGCATCACCTCGGGGGAGATGCTCGCCGGCGCCGCCCGGTGCTACCGACGGCTCAACCAGCCCGCGGAAGCGATCAAGCGCCTCGAGCGCCTGGTCTCGGAGTTCGGCGACACGTACTACGCGCAGGTGGCCCGGGTCACGCTGGGCGAGCTGAAGGCGACGGCGCGCTGAGCGGCATGCCGCGTCACCGGCGACGCGGCCCTCGTCCCTGACGGGAACGACATGAGCGGCGGCGTTCGGGTCGAGCTGATCCTCCTGTGGCATCAGCACCAGCCCGATTATCGCGATCCGCACACCGGACGATCACGGCTTCCCTGGGTCCGGCTCCATGCCACCAAGGACTACGTGGACATGGCGCGGCGCCTCGAGCCCTTCCCACGGGTGAAGGCGACATTCAATTTCGTTCCCTCGCTCGTGGATCAGATCGAGGCCGCTGCGCGCGGCGAGCCGGACGAGCTGTTCGAGCTGCTGGCGCGCGACCCGAGAGATCTGACGGCCGAGGAGCGCGCGGCGGTGGCGCGGCGTTGTGCCCAGTGCCCGACCCACGCGCGCTCGCGATGGCCGGCGCTCGGGGCGCTCGCGTCCCGAGCCGAGAGCGGCGCCGAGCTGCCGGACAGCGACCTCCTGGCGCTCGAGATCGGGTTCTTGCTGGCGTGGCTCGATCCGCTGTTCCACCCGGTGCCCGAAGCGGTGGCGGCCATCGGCTCCCCGCCGCGTCTCGAGATCCGCGACGGGCTGCTCGCGCTCCACCACCGCTTGCTCGGCGACGTGATTCCCGTGCATCGCGAGCTCCACGCTCGCGGCCAGATCGAGCTGTCCACGTCGCCTTACTATCATCCGATCCTGCCGTTGCTGGTGGACTTGTCGGCCGCGACGCGCGCGCGGCCCGATCTCCCGCTTCCACGCCGCCCATTCGTCGCGCCCGAGGACGCCCGCCTCCAGCTCGAGCGCGCGATCGCGCGTCACGCGAAGGTGTTTGGCGCGCCGCCACGCGGCGTGTGGCCGTCGGAGGGCAGCGTGAGTCCGGAAGTCGCGGAGCTCGCCGCGGGTCTCGGGCTCGAGTGGCTGGCCAGCGACCAGGGCGTCCTCGAGCGCTCGCTCGACGAGCGCGTCCCCGAGGCTCACTTCCGTCCCTGGCGGCTCGACACGAAGGCGGGCCGGATCCACATCTTCTTCCGCGACCACGAGCTGTCGGACCGGATCGGCTTCGTGTACCAGCGGTGGAAGGCCGGCGACGCGGTGGCCGACTTCGTCGACCGCCTGCGCCGGATCGGCCGGCGACACGCCGAACGTGTTCCGATCGTATCGGTCATGCTCGACGGAGAAAACTGCTGGGAGGGTTACGAGCAGGACGGCGGCCCGTTCCTCGACAAGCTGTACGCCGCGCTGGCGTCGGCGGAGGACATCCGCACCACGACGCCGGCCGAGGTGCTGGCGCGTGGCGGCTCGTGGCCGGGACTCTCACGGCTCCATTCGGGATCGTGGATCGATGCCGACTTCCACATCTGGGCCGGGCATCCGGAAAAGAATCGCGCCTGGGATCTGCTCGGCCGCGCCCGCGAGCGGCTGGCCGCGCATCCACAGGCTCCGGAGATCGCGCGGGAGTCATTGCTCAAGGCGGAGGGCTCGGACTGGTTCTGGTGGCTGGGCGACGATCACTTCACGAGCGACAAGGCCTTGTTCGACAGTCTATTTCGCGGGCACCTTCGAGCCATCCACGAAGCCTGCGGAGACCCCGTCCCACCCGACCTCGAGGTGCCGATCGCGGCCGTGTCGAGACCCGGGAAGGAGGAGATCCCCAGCGCTCTTCTCACACCAGTGATCGACGGCCGTCAGACCGACTATTACGAGTGGCACGATGCCGGACATCGCGCGATCGCGGGAGCGGGCTCTGCCATGCACGCCGGCAGCGGGTGGTTTCACGATCTCTACTACGGCTTCGACCTCTCGAGCTTTCATCTGCGCGCCGACTTCGTCCACGCGCCGGGCGAGAAGCGAGCGCTGCGCATCGAGTGGCTCGAGCCCGTGACGGCGCGGTTCGAGATCTCCACGCTGGCGAGGGGAGAGCACTCGGTCCTTCGGGCCGTCTCCGGCGCCCCGCCGGCCGCGGTCCCGGGTGCGGTTGCGTGTCTCGATCTCGTGCTCGAGCTGTCGCTCCCGATCGAGGCGCTCGGCATTCGGCCCGGCGACCGCGTCAGTTTCTTCGTCCAGATCCTCGAAGGAGGCCGTCCAGTCGAGACCGCGCCGGCTTCCGACGCGGTGCGCCTCGAAGCCCCCGATGAGTCGTTCGACGCTTCGGTGTGGAGCCCCTGAAGGTTTGTTCCCGCGCTTCAGCGCACCCAGACGGTCTTGACGTTCACGAACTCGCGCAATCCGAACGCGGAGAGCTCCCGGCCGTAGCCCGAGCGCTTGACGCCGCCGAAGGGGAGCCGCGGATCGGACCGCACCACGCCGTTCACGAACACCGAGCCGGCTTCGAGATCGGCGGCCAGCGCCAGCCCCGCCGCATCGTCGGTGGTCCAGATGCTGGCGCCCAGGCCATAGCGCGACTGGTTGGCGAGCTCGAGCGCGTGCCCGCGGTCGCGAGCGCGAATCACCGCGGCCACGGGACCGAACGTCTCCTCGTCGAAGGCCGGCATGCCGGGCGTGACGTGAGCCAGCACGGTGGGGGCGTAGTAGGAGCCGGGACGCGGTGGACGGGCGCCGCCGGTCACGATGCGCGCGCCTCGCGCCACGGACTCGCGCACCTGCCGGTCGAGCGTGTCGACGAGATCGGCGCGCGCGAGAGGGCCGAGCTCGGTGGATCGATCCATCGGATCGCCGAGCCGCAGCCGGGCCATGCGCTGGCCGAGCAGCCACTCGAAGCGCTCGCCAAGCGGGTCCTCGACGATGAAGCGCTTGGCCGCGATGCAGCTCTCGCCGTTGTTGACGAGCCGCGCGGTGACTGCCTCGGCCGCGACCTGGTCCAGGTCGGCGTCGGCCAGCACGAGGAAAGGGTCGGAGCCGCCGAGCTCGAGCACGCATTTCTTGAGCGCTTTGCCGGCGCGTGCCGCGAGGCTGGTTCCCGCCGCCTCGCTGCCGGTCAGGGTGACCGCGCGGATCGCCTCGTGGTCGACCAGGGCTTCGGCGCGAGACGCGCCGATCAGCAGCGTCGTGAAGACCCCCTCCGGGAAGCCCGCTTCGTCGAACACGCGCTCGGCGGCGATCGCGCATCCCGGTACGTTGGACGCGTGCTTGAGCAGCATCACGTTACCCGCCATCAGCGCCGGGACCGCGGCGCGGAAGACCTGCCATAACGGGAAGTTCCAAGGCATGACGGCGAGCAGAGGCCCGAGCGGATCGAAACGCACCAGGCTCATCGATGCGTCGGTCGCGACCACTTCCGGCTCGAGATCGGCGGGACCGTGGTCGGCGAAGTGGTGGCAGGCGATCGCGCACTTCTCGACCTCGGCCTCGGCCTGGGCGATCGGCTTGCCCATCTCCTCGGTCATCAGGCGCGCGAGATCGTCGCGATCGCGGCGCAGGATTGCCGCCGCGGCGCGAAGGCGCCCGGCACGCTCCGCGAATCCGGTGCTGCGCCACGCCGTGAACGCACGGGCCGCCAGCGCCAGACGGCGCTCGACCTCGGCGGCGTCGTGCTCGGTGTACTCGCGAAGCACCTGACCGGTGGCTGGATTGACGGCGTTCATGGGGATGGATGAGCCACGGAGTATACGTGGTCCGCGAACGGCGGACCGAGCGCGCCGTCATTGCAACATCTCGGCTAGACTGGCGCGTCACGTCCAAAGGAGGGGAGAGGATGAAAGAGCTGGAGAGGATTCGAGACCAGTTCGAGCGATCCTTCAAGGGTCCCTCGTGGCATGGCCCGGCCGTGCTCGAGTTGCTCGACGGAATCACGGCCGCGCAGGCGTCGGCTCGGCCGATCGCAGGCGCACACAGCATCTGGGAGATCACGCAGCACATGGCGACCTGGAAATCGGTGGTCGCGCGCCGCGTGCGCGGCGAGGTCGTGGGCAACATTCCCGACGACGAAGACTGGCCGCCGGCCGGTCAGGGCGCCGGTGAGTGGGCCGCGGCTCGGCAGCGGCTCGAGGCCGCCCACGCGGATCTGGTCGTAGCACTCGGCAGCCTGAGCGAGGAGCAGCTGGACGAGCCTCCGTACAAGGACGCATCCACGCGCTACATCCAGCTCCACGGCGCCATCCAGCACGACCTCTATCACGCGGGCCAAATCGCGGTGCTCAAGAAAAGCTGAGATCGGGACGAGACCTAGGGTGCGTTCCAGGCCGGGCCGCATTCCGGGAAAGGACCCGACGATGACACGGGCGCTGACGATTGCAGCCCTGATACTTACGGCCGCTGCTTCGAGTGCCGGGGCAGGCGTGATCCGCGGTGTGGTGCGGATCCCGGAAGCTTCCAAAGCCACGATCGTGAGCGCGAATGCCTATCCGGGCCGCGCCGCGTCGCTGGCCCAGGCGACCCCGACCGTTCGCGGCGAGCCCGAGGACGCCGTGGTCCTGATCGAGCGCGTGCCCGCCTCGGTCGATTCCGCGCTGGCGCGAGGTTCCAAGCCGGCGCCGCAGATGGCGCAGAAAGGCCAGGCATTCCTGCCCAGAGTCCTGGCCGTGGCGGCTGGCGCGACGGTGGAGTTTCCGAATCTGGATCCGATCTTCCACAACGTCTTCAGCGTGTCGCCGGTGAAGCGGTTCGACCTGGGCAAGTACCCGCGCGGCCAGTCCCGGCGCCTGGTGTTCCGGAAGGCCGGCCTGGTGCAGGTGTACTGCGATATCCACGCCAACATGGCCGGATTCATCCTGGTGCTTCCGAACCACGCGTTCACGCGTCCCGACGACACCGGCACGTTCGAGCTGCCCGAGCTGCCGGCAGGCACGTACGCGGTCAAGGTCTGGCATCCCGACCTGCCCGAGATCCGCCGCTCGGTGGACGTGCCGGAGACCGGCGTGGCGAGGCTCGAGATCTCGTACTAGGCCAAGCTGGCCCCTCTCGGCCGCTTCCGTCTACGTCGCATAATCTACATTATGTAAACCTGCATCTGATTCGGACCACGAACCGTGCGGGTTTCTGAACCGAGCCCCGAGGCTCCTACTGTCCCCTCCCGTCCCGGCCCCGCGCGATTTGGAGGCTGGGTTACCTTCCCGGCGCGGAGGCCTCAATGAATGCATGGAAAGCATCGAGCGGAAGAAAACCATCGCGTCCGGTCTCGCCGACGCTGATTCTGGCCCTGGTCACGACCGTGCTCAGTGGGTTCTTGTTTGTCAGGCTGCAAATGGCCGAGCGACAGGTCCAGGCCACCCGGTCATGGACCGGGTCGGTGATGGACTCGCTGGCAACCTTGGTCGAAGCCCCGCCACCGCCCGCGGGGCCCCAGGGCCGGGACTCGGTCTACTGGCAATGGGTCGCGACGACGGCCAGCATGCGCGCCCGGCGGCTCCAGGGTCAGCTCCAGGAAGTTCACGAGGGGCGCGGCAATCTACTGAGCGAAGGCGATCTGGCCGCCTTGCGAGAGGCTGGACTTCGCGATCCCGGGCGACAGATCCGCGACTCGCTGATGACCCGGCTCGACCTGATCCCGTTCAAGTCCGCGTTGGGTGGCCGGATGAGGTTCTCTCGGGACCGCATCATCCTGCTGGACCGGCCCTACGTCTTCGCCTATGCGGAGGACGGACACGTTGGCGGTTTCGTGCTGCTCGCGTACAACGTGAAGCCGGACCGGATCAGCTGGCGCAGGATCTGGTGGGCCGAGCTCGATGGCTAGCCGAGCACCAGATTGATCAGCTTGTCGGGTACGTAGATCGCCTTGCGCAGCGCCTGCCCATCGATGTGCCGGCGCACTCGCTCGTCCGATAGCGCCGCCGCCTGTGCCGTCGCCTGATCAGCGCCGCGGGGCAGCTCCACCGTGGCGCGCAGCTTCCCGTTCACCTGGACGGCGACCGTGACCGTCTCGGTGCGCGTCAGCGACGGATCGAACGCCGGCCAGGGCTCGTAGGCCAGGCTCTCGCCGTGGCCCAGCCGCCGCCATAGCTCCTCCGCCAGATGCGGGGCGAACGGCGACAGGATCAGCACGAACGGCTCGATCAGCGCACGGGGCCTTCGCGCCAGCGGCGTGACCTCGTTGGTGAACACCATCATCTGCGCGATCGCGGTGTTGAAGCGCAAGCCGTCCAGGTCCTCGGTCACCTTCTGGATGGTTTGATGCAGCACGCGCATCGACTCGGGCGAAGGTTTGTCGTCCGTCACCGTGGTGCGTCCTTCCTCGTCGGTCACCAGCCGCCACACCCGGTCCAGGAAGCGGGACACGCCCTCGACGCCTTTCGTGCTCCACGGCTTGGTGGCCTCGAGCGGTCCCATGAACATCTCGTACAGACGCATGGCGTCGGCCCCGTAGAGATCGATCATCACGTCGGGGTTGACCACGTTGCCGCGCGATTTCGACATCTTCTGGTTGTCCTCTCCCAGCACCGTGCCCTGATGGAGCAGCTTCATGAAGGGCTCGGGCGTGCTCACCACGCCGATGTCGAACAGCACCTTGTGCCAGAAGCGCGCGTACAGGAGATGAAGCACCGCGTGCTCGCCGCCGCCGATATAGAGGTCGACCGGCATCCACCGCCGCTCCGCCTCTGGATCCACCAGCGCGCGGTCGTTCTTCGGATCCAGGTAGCGCAGGTAGTACCAGCACGAGCCCGCCCACTGGGGCATGACGTTGGTCTCGCGGATCGCGGCTTTCCCCGACGCTGGATCCGTCGTCGTCACCCATTCGGTCAGCCGTCCGAGTGGGCCGCGAGGATTGTCCTCGGTGCCGGTTGGCGAGAAGTCGGGGCTCTCCGGCAGCGTGAGCGGAAGCTGATCCTCGGGGATGGCGCGCGGCTCGCCGTCGACCCAGATGATCGGGAACGGCTCGCCCCAGTAGCGCTGGCGTGAGAACAGCCAGTCTCGCAGCTTGTAGTGGATCGCCTTCTTTCCCTTGCCCTGGCTCTCCAGCCACGCGGTGATCTTGTCGATCGCCTCCTGCGCCTTCAGCCCGTCGATCGAGAACGACCGATCCGGGGTGGTGGAGTTGACCGCGCGCCCCTGCTCCCAGTCGATGTAAGGGCCTTCGTCGACGTTCCCCCCCGCCACCACTTCACGGATTGGCAGTCCGAAGGTTTTCGCGAACGCCCAGTCCCGAGCGTCGTGGCCCGGCACGGCCATGATCGCGCCGGTGCCGTAGGTCATGAGCACGTAGTCGGCGATCCAGATCGGCAGCTTCTCCCCGTTCACTGGATTGATGGCGTGACCTCCGATGAACACGCCGGTCTTCTCTTTCTCTTCCTGTCGCGCGAGGTCGCTCTTCCGCGTGGTGGCCTCGCGATAGGCATCGGCCTGCTCCCGGTGCTCGGGCGTGGTCAGCGCGTCGACCAGCGGGTGCTCTGGCGCCAGCACCATGTAGGTCGCGCCGAACAGCGTGTCGGGCCGCGTGGTGAAGATGCGCAGGCTCGCGTTCACGCCGGCGAGCGGGAACTCCACTTCGGCGCCCACCGAACGGCCGATCCAGTTGCGCTGCATCTCCACGGTGCTCGACGGCCAGTCGAGCGTGTCGAGGTCCTTCAGCAGCCGGTCGGCGTAGGCGGTGATCTTCAGCACCCATTGCCGCATCGGCCGGCGCACCACGGGGAAGCCGCCCACCTCGCTCAGTCCGTCGACGATCTCCTCGTTGGCAAGCACGGTGCCGAGCGCGGGGCACCAGTTGACCGGCACTTCGGCCACGTAAGCGAGGCCGCGCTCGAACAGCTTGAGAAAGATCCACTGAGTCCAGCGGTAGTACGCCGGATCGGTGGTGTCGACCTCCCGGCTCCAGTCGTACGAGAGCCCGACGCGCTTCATCTGGCGCCGGAACGTGGCGATGTTCTCGGCGGTGGTGATCGCGGGATGGATGCCGGTCTTCACGGCGTACTGCTCGGCCGGCAGCCCGAAGGCGTCCCATCCCATGGGGTGGAGCACGTTCATCCCGCGCATGCGCTTGTAGCGCGACACGATGTCGGTGGCGGTGTAGCCCTCGAGGTGGCCGACATGCAGTCCCGAGCCCGAGGGATACGGGAACATGTCGAGGCAGTAGAACTTGGGCTTGCCGGGATCGGTGCGGGTGACGAACGTCCCTCGCTCCTCCCAGTAGGCCTGCCACTTGGGCTCGACGTCTGCGAATGGA
>DASTBI010000116.1 GCA_035712145.1 Candidatus Eisenbacteria bacterium
CGCACGAAATCGGAACCCACCCAGGTGTGAGGCAGATCGCCGATGAACTTCGGCGCGCGCTCGTCGCGCCAGACCACCTCGGGCCACTGGCGCCATCCCGAAGGCCGCTGGTGCCGCATGAACCAGTCGAGCGCCTGCTGAGCACGCTCGCGCTGGCCGAGCCGCACGAAGGCGCCAACGGTGCGCCACTCGTAAGGCGTGTACGCCTCCCACGGCTCCGTTCCATTGCGGCGCTTGGTGAACCAGTCCCAGTACCCGGCGAACGTGCGCACCAGCCTCTCGTCGGTGGACGGCCACGCCTGGACCGGAGAGAGGGCGATGGTGGTCGAGGTGGCGTCGTAGTCACCCAGATCCGCGCAACCCGGGATGTACGGGATCTTGTGCTTCTTCATCGCAGCATCGATCGAGGCGTTGAGGTCGCGGAAGAACTGGTCCCTGGATCGCTCGAGACGAGCCCGGTCGCCCGCACGTCCGAGCACCCCCGCCAGGTACACGGCGTCCTTGTATCCCCGCAGCGCGAACAGATCGTCCCAGTAGGAGTGCATGGGCTTGGCGGAGTAGCCCTCGTGGCTGATCGAAGGCGGCAGCAGCCCGTAGAACTCCTTCTTCTCGGGCGCCAGGTACTCGGGCGTCCGCCGCTGGGCGCGCAAGGTGTCCATGTAGGCAGCCGCTTTCGCGACGCGCGGCCACCAGCGCTCGAGCGAAGCTCGGTCGGAGGTGAAGCGAAAGTACTCCGCCACGAGGTAGATGAACTCACCGTGGCTGTCGTGCTCGGGGACGGGATCGGCGCCACGATGATCGGCGCAGCACGGGATCTTGCCGTTCTCGTACTGGTGCGGGCCGAACCACTCGATGAAGTCGCGCACCATCTCGGAGTGTCCGAACCGGAGCAGCGCCGAGCAGGTGAGCGATCCATCGCGGATCCACGAGCGCTCGTAGGCGCGCGAGCCGGGCTGGATGGAAGGACCGTCGCGGTTGACCATGATGAAGCCGAGCTGAGCGCGCACCGCATGGGCGATCGCGGCTGCGCTGTCCGGCAGCTCGATCCCGACCGTCCCGAGTGCCTGGCGCCATGCGTCTCTCGCGCGCCGGAACGAGCCCTCCACATCCGAAATCTCGCCGGCCGGGCTCCTGCCGCGGAGCGGGATCAGCAGATCCACCTCGCGGGAAGCTCCCGGCTCGAGCTCGATTCGATAGGCCAGCGCACCGGACGCGAAGCCGAACGAGTCGATCACCGCCGTCTCGGGCGGAAGACGATCGCCGCGAAGCCAGTCGACGACGTTGCCCTGATCGAACGTGGTGGCTCCGAAGCCATCCGCCTGCGTCAAAGACAGCACGTCGCGATCGGCGCCCACCCTCACCCTCCGGCCCTCCAGCGCCAGCCGATGGATGGGCGAGACGCCGCCCTGAGTGTTGAGGAACTGCGCGGGCGGATTCACCTGAAAGGGCCGCAACGCCAGATAGAGCGTGGCTCGCCTGGGACGCGGGCTTTCGTTCTTCAGCCGGTAGCGCCCGAACACCGCCGAGCTCTCGCGCTGGGGTGTGGCGAAGGCGGTGATCTCGAGGGCCACCGAGTCCACCTCCCACCGCACGGTGGGAATCGGCAGCACATCGTCTTCGAGCCGCCGCGTGGTGCGAACGTCCGCCCAGGTCCGGAGCTTCCCGTCGAGGAGCAGGAAGGGCTCGATCGAGAAGCCGCGCTTGCCGGC